>CAZQUW010000064.1:0-9597 GCA_964596215.1 uncultured Planctomicrobium sp.
GAGTCCCCGAGGGTTTTCACTCAGGGACTCCAGAGGCCAGAGTCTCGGCAGTACGATCTCAGGAGATCGTGACGGCGATCGATCAGGGAGTGGCGATGCGGGCCATCCGGGCGCGGCGTTCAGCGCGACGGCGGGCACGGCGATTCATGTCGCTGGGCTTTTCGTAATATTCACGGCGGCGCATTTCCTTCTTCACGCCACTGTGCTCAACCAGTTTACGAAAACGACGGACTGCTTCTTGAATCGATTCCTTTTCCCGCACACGCAGCTTTACCACACAAACCTCCTCAATCGACACTCATGCTAATTTGTTGTGAGACCGTCCGCAGGGCTCATCAAATGCCCGTTCGGGCAGTAAAAATTAGAATTCTCTTCCAGCACACTTCTTGCGCGGGAAGCCGCAAATAATAACCATCTTGTCGTCAGTAGCCAAGCGAAAAGGTGAGGCTACCGCGGTGTTTTTGAGAAATGTGTGATTTCCGGGCGAACGGGTTTACGGAAATGTCCGAGTCGTAACCCTTTTTCCCCTGATCGATTAAGTTCAGATCCACGCCAGAACATCGATCTCAATTCGAGATAATTTCCGCATCAATCTGGCCGCATCAGGCGACGCGGCGTTCTAAAGACAGCCCGACATCGGCCACCGGTTGACGCCGCCAGGCCCACCAGGTCCGGGCATTTTGGGACTCGAAGCACTCACACAGGAGCAACATTAATTCGAGGCACATGACATTCGCGCGGTCGACAATGTGCCGGGCACTGCGTTGGCCGATTCCCTTGACCAGCAATTCCAGCTGATCAAGGTGCAATTGTAACACCTGTCGGGGTGTCAGATGGGCCAGGGCAAACGTCTGCGCCAACTTGGCAATCTCGGACGCAAAGCCAGTCGTGCCCGTCATGACGTAGGTTCGCAGGAGCTCGCGGTAGATCGCCGGCAATTCCGGGGGCAACATGCCGTCCAGACTCCCCAGTTGTTCGGACGGGGCGGCCTCCAGCAGCTGTCGCTGATTCCGAATCAGGTCGGAACATTCCTCACGTTCCCGATCTAAACGCTGTCGATCGGCCCAGTTCTGACGTTGAGTCTGTCGCACGGCCAGGCGCTGCTGAATTGCCCGGTCAATTAAAAGCAGCAACGTTGCCGAGCGCCACAGGGCCGGCCCGACGTACATTTCGGCTTCCGCTTCGCAGGTCGCACGCCATAAGGCCTCAGTCGCTGAAATCGACAACACGAGCACGGGATCCGTACTGCCCGCAGCGCGAACAGCCGTACAAAACCCCAATGCATCCGTTCCGCGGGGGCGGAGTTCGCCACCGGTATTCACAACGATGATGCAATCGAAAGACTCTTCAGCCAGCCGTTCCAGGGCCGCCGTAGCGGTCGCGAACAGCTGCACGGCCGGAAGCGAACGATTCGCGGATCGGTAAAGTGCGCTGACCTCCGCTGCGACGGTCTCGTCAGCGCCCACCAGAAGTAGTCGCTCACCATTATTCTTTTCGGCCGCGTGAATCTGCAGACGTGGCGCGGCCTTGAAGAAACCGTCGATTCCAGGATTGGCCATACGCGCCCAATCGCAGCGTCAAGTAGTGAAAAAACCAAGGTCCCCGCGCGGGTTATATACGTCGTTTGGTCGAAACATGTCAATCCGAGCCTCACGAAGTTGAACTGCCCCGTGGCCCGTGGTCAGAGTCCGTAGGCCCGTCGGTGCCTCCCGGCACACTGTTTGCCATGGGCCCGTCCGCCCCCTACTTGGCCACCTGCGGTGGCGAGCCCTGCAAATAGGCAAACAGGTCTCGCAATTCCTGCGGACTGAGTCCATCGAGCAGCTTTTCCGGCATCAACGAGGCCGTCGACTCTTTCATCTCGTCAATCTCGGCGCGGGCGACCGGGTGCCGCTGGCCTTTCGCGTCGACCAAGGTCACGCTGGCGGCATCCTGCTCGGCAATGACACCCTGCAGCACAGCGCCACTTTGAGTGGTGACGACGTAATTCAAGTACTGGCTGCGAATGACCGAGTTCGGATCGACAATGCTGACCAGCAGGAAGTCGCGATCACCGCGGTTGGCGGGCGTGAGATTCGGTCCCACAACTCCCCCCTCTTCAAACAGCTTGTGGCACGTCGCGCAGTGCTTGGTAAAGTGCAGTTTGCCTGCAGCAGCATTCCCCGCGGCCGCACGCAAATCATTCTTGAAGCGACGCACCGTCGCAAGCTTTTCTTCAGATGTTCCCGGCTGCAAATTTCCCCAGTGCTTGCGGACTAGCGCGTCCAGGGCCGGGTCGCCGTGCAGCGCCACCAGGCGCAGTTGATCGAGAGGCAAGTCGGCCGGGGCGATCCGTTTATCGTCGACCAGCTTGAGTAACGCCAGGGTTCCCGCCGGCCGCCGCAAACACAAGTCCTGGGCCGCACGCAGTTCTTCACCCTTCAATGTGGGATAGAGGGCGATGACGCGGGACAGAATGCCCGGTTGATCGAACCGGGCGAGAATCCGGAGAGCCGCGAGACGTAAATCGGAATCGAGCAGCGGCAGCACGACGGGCACGCAATCGGCGTCACCGAGGGTTTCCAGCACGCTCAGCAGTGACCGCCGCGAGGCCGTATCCCCCTGTTTGACCCGCTGCAGAAATTCGCGTTTCAGGTCGGCGTCTCCCGTCAGCAACGCGGCTTTATCGATCTCGTGGGAATGGGACGTTTCACGAAATCGAC
Source organism: uncultured Planctomicrobium sp. (assembly GCA_964596215.1). Classification (GTDB taxonomy): domain Bacteria; phylum Planctomycetota; class Planctomycetia; order Planctomycetales; family Planctomycetaceae; genus JAKFVC01. Next base: position 2,703 of record CAZQUW010000064.1, read on the forward strand.
GCCGGATGATTTCCAGCAAGGCTCCAGCGACTGGTTCCACGGCGGAAGGCTTCACTGGGGGAGCGGCCGTTTTCACTGCGTCTGGTCGAACGCCAAACGCCGCCAGGAAATCTCCCTGGCCAATCTCGGGCAGCTCCTGGGCCCGTTCCGCCAATCCCTGTCGGAGTGCCGTTTCCAACCGCTGATTGAGCCCCACCGGGCACTGGCCGTCGCGCAACAGCACAACACAGCCGTCATACCCAGCGCGAGTCCCCTCGGCCGCATAACGCCGGACCAGTTTCTCAAGCTGAAACTGGAAAGCTGGCTGCGAATAATTTTCCAGTCGGGAAAAGCGGTCTCCGATTGCCTGGCGTTGCGGCAAAGCCTGCGATTCCAGGCCCCACCAGATCATCAACGACAGATAGGGATCGACTTCCGCGGGGGTCCGTTGCAGTAAATTCTCCAGCACCGGCAGGCTCACCGCAGGCAGGCGACGCGCTGTCGCCGCGAGCTGGCTGCGAACTGTGATATCGCCTTCTTCCGCCGCCAACCGAATCAGCCGGTCGCCCGTAGCGGCGGGGACCCGTTGCGGATCACCAATCAGCCGTACGGCCCAGCGTCGTACCGCAGGGGCCGGGTGGTCCAGCAACTGCAGGGAAATATCATCCGTCAACCCGCCGCTGACGTGCAGGGCCCACAGGTACTGCAGGGTGCGCAAGGGGTCTTTCTCGACGAGAACCTTACCTTGAAGTGCAGGGGTAATTGCCGGGTCGCGGCGTTCGGCCAGCAAGACTCGAGCCCGGCTGGCGTGCCAGCCGGGGTGCTCGAGCTGTTTCACCAGTTCGGCGGAGCTCATGTCGCGCAATGTGACGGGGCTCGGTTTTGCCATGCCCTGTGCGGCGACTCGGTAGATGCGGCCATTCGTCCGATCCCACTGGGCATCAGGGTCGGGGTGCGCCGTTCGCTGATCATAAAAATCGCACCAGTAGATGGCACCGTCCGGGCCCAGGCAGAGGTCCGTCGGACAACTCCAGGAATCTTGCGAATCGACCAGCAGGCCTTCATTTTTGGCAGAGAACGTCGCGCCCAGGGGTGAGAGCCGCCAATACGAGATCGAATGGCCCAGGAAATTGCCGGAGATCAACGTGTGGTGATACTGCGGAGGAAATGCATGGGGAGCCTGTTGCCCCGCTGGCTGCGGAGGGGGCAGATAGATCGTCCCGCCAGTCGAGGGACCTCCGGGAAGCTGACCGTGCTTCTGAAGGTCAGTGAAATAGCCGTAGGCATATGGATTGTGCAGCGGCCCATGTTTGCCGAACGACTTGAGATAGTAGGCCCCCTGCAGCGCATGGAAGGCCAGATAATGGCCATTTCCCGAATAAATCAGATTTCCCTCGGCATCAAACGACATTCCATACAGATTGCCGCCCCCTTCACAGAACAGCTCGAATTCGCGGGTCACCGGATGATAACGCCAGACCCCCTGCTGGAATTCAATGCCGCGGATCAGGCATGTGGTGGTGCTGCCGTTCAGCCCATAGAGCCACCCGTCGGGGCCCCAGGTGAGATGATTCGCAAATGACTGGGCGTCCTCCATGCCGAAGCCGGTCAGCAACACTTCCGGATCGGCATCCGGAATGTCGTCTCCATTCCTGTCGGGATAAAAGAGGAGGTAGGGAACCTGCAGGACGAACAGGCCGCCGTGGCCGAATTCGAGTCCCGTGCAGAGATTCAACCCCGTGATCACGTCTTTGACTTCGTCGGCTGCTCCGTCATGATCTTTGTCGATCAGGACCGTGATCTTGTCCGCACCGCGCGGCCCCCTGGGGGGCGGTTCGGGGATCTTGTCGTAAATGGTGCGCGACCAGCGATCGACTTTGACCCGTTTCAATCCAGCGGGATTTGGATACTGCAGGTACTGGATCGTCCACACCCGGCCACGCTCGTCGAACTTCACGAAAATCGGCTGCAGCACCTGCGGTTCACTGGCCACCAGTTGGACTTCAAAACCGGGGGCCGTTTTCATTCGGCGAACGGCCTCTGCAGGCGAAAGCCCTTGCGCCAGTGCAGGTTGTGAAAAACAAAGACTCAGGACCCAAACAGCGATTCCAGAACGTAACATGCTGGCTCCTTGTTTCAGCAGGAGCAATGAGTATCGATGTTTTGATTCGATCTGGGAAGTGATCCGAGCGTCGCAGGACGGGTCTCCCGGCACGTCCGGGCAGACCTCTACAATACTCCATGACGAAAACGCAGAACAAACATCGAGTTGTTCTGCCTTCCTTCGTGTCCTTTGTGACCTTCTGTTCAAGTGCTGTTTTATAGAAGAGAAGGTCACGATGGACAGGAAGAAATGCGCTCTTGCCAGATTCTTGTAGGTATTTCCGTTGCAACTGACATTGTGCGGCCTCGGACGCCTGGAGACCCGTCCTGCGGCGCTGGATCGCAAATCACGGGTACGAATTGGTTTGACAAATTCCGCATTTGCCCCGATTCGACATTCTCCACTACACTACATGGCTCTGTAGCGCGACCCTCAGAGTCGTGAGTCTGTGCTTTCAGGAGTGCCCGACTCGGAGAGTCAGGCTACAGACGCAGCTTGAAGATGAAAACTGAATTGAATCGTGTTTGGGACTGAAATAGAGGCGGCCGGATGGCACTGTTACTGCAATCGGACTTGAAGGATATCAATGAAACGTTGGATGATCACTCGCCGCAGGAGCTGTTAAGCTGGGCCGGCGATATGTTTGGGTCGCGGGGCGGGATTCTGTCTGCCATGCAGCGTGCCGGTTCAGTCGTCTGTCATATGGCTCATGCGCTCGGCCTGACGATGGATGTGGTCTTCGTCGATACCGGGGTGATGTTCCAGGAAACCCTTGAGACACGCGATCGGATCCAGAAAGAATACGGTCTCCCGGTACTGACGTTGCACCCCGATCAGACGATGGACGAGCAGACGCATGACCTGGGAATCTTGTACCTCACGAAAGAGGGGCAGGAGCAATGCTGTGAATTGCGTAAGACGGCACCGTTATTAAAGGCCAAGGGGCGTTATGATTGCCTGATCGGCAGTCTGCGTCGTGCTGAAGGTGGGGCTCGCGGTCGGGTGCCCATTCTGGCGGTTGATCCCAAGATGAACTGCATCCGGGTCAACGTGCTGGCGAATTTGTCTGACCAGGATCTGGAACATTACATCACACACCACAAGGTGATCATCAATCCGCTGCATCACCAGGGTTACGATACAATCGGCTGTAACCGCTGCACGACCCCAGTGCTGCCGGGCGAACCGCCGCGTGCGGGGCGCTGGCGCCATCTGGGACCATGGGCCATGTATTGCGGGATTAATCCCACCGATGTGAAGGGGGGAACTGACAAGTCGATTGACCTGCCTCAGCCCTTAATTGATAAAATCCTGGGCCGATCGGCGGACTTTATGATTTAAAGTTCCCAACCAAACGCGATGCGCAGCATGTCCTGTCCGTGTTCTCCGTGTCTCCGTGGTGCAATGCAAAGTCATTTGCCACAGAGAACTCGGAGTAGAGACAAGAAATACGAACCTTTGCGAACGAGAACGTCCTTCGCAATTCAAGAAAACTCCATAACTCACACTTTACGAAGCAGAATTGATCCATCATGGAAGCGGGAATTGTCGGGTTGCCGAATGTGGGCAAATCGACGTTGTTCAATGCACTGACGTCACAGAAAATCCCCAGCGAAAACTATCCCTTCTGTACCATCGAGCCCAACGTGGGTGTGGTGCCGGTGCCTGATTCGCGGTTGGGACTGATCTCGAAATACATCCCGCCGCAGAAGCTGGTGCCGGCCCTGTTGCAACTGGTCGATATCGCCGGCATCGTGCGTGGTGCGTCGGAAGGGGAAGGCCTGGGCAACAAGTTCCTCTCCCACATTCGGACCGTGGATGCCATCATTCACGTCGTGCGCTGCTTCGAGGACCCGGACGTCATTCACGTCGAAGGGGGCGTCGATCCGATTCGCGATATCGAGACCATCGAAACGGAATTGATGCTGGCCGATCTGCAGACCGTGCAGGGTTCGAAGGAGAAGGCGGCCAAAGCGGCCAAGGGTGGCGACAAGGATGCCAAGATCAAGCTGGAAATTCTGTTGCAGTGCGAAGCCTTGTTGAAGGACGTGCGGCCGGTTCGCTCGCTCGAATACGACGTTCCGGACTACCAGAAGGCGTTCAAGGCGCTGTCGCTCCTCTCGTCGAAGAAGGTGCTGTACCTCGCCAACGTGCATGAGAACGACCTCCATGGCGAGAGCCCCCTGGTGCAGAAGGTGCGTGATCTGGCGGCCGCCGAAGGGAGTACCGTCGTCCCGGTATGTGCCCGCCTGGAAGCCGAACTTTCTGAGCTGGAACCGGCAGACCGCACTGAATTGCTGGAGAGCGTCGGATTGAGCGAACCTGCGCTGAACGTGGTCACGCGGGCGGCCTACAAGACGTTGGGGTTGCAGAGCTTTTTCACCGCGGGTGAAACCGAAGTTCGCGCCTGGACCATTCCCGTGGGAGCCACCGCACCGCAAGCCGCGGGAGTCATTCACACCGATTTCGAAAAGGGCTTTATTCGTGCCCAGATCTACTCGGTGGAAGACCTCGTCCAGTTCCACTCGGAAAAAGCCATTCGCGAAGCGGGCAAGTTGCGGGTGGAAGGGAAGACCTACGTCATGCAGGACGGGGATATCTGCCACTTCCTGTTCAACTAAAGAACCCTGACAAAACCGGATGTGGGACGTTCAGAATCCCCGTATTTCACGCGGTTCTGAATTGCAGCAGAGGTTTTGTCGGCATGCATACAAACTCTCTGCAAACTCTGTGTTTTCCGAATCTCAATGGTGCCCAGCTGGGCTGCACCAGGAGATCCGGTCAACACAGAGTTTTGTATTTCGAACCCACCTTGTCATTTTCAGACTGCAGAAATACACTCCGAATACATTTGCCCGCGTTGATGCGTTGGGTGGTCGTGGGATCATTCCGCAAGCTTACTACTGACTAGCTCAAGAGGTAGATCTATGTTGCGTCGTGCAGGACTGGCCTGCCTGATGGCCGTGGTGTTATCAGGTGTGTGTGCGACCTTGTCTGCAACGCGTCTCGGCGCGTTCGAAAAGCCCAGTGACGCGGAATGGCCACAGTGGCGCGGGCCACATCGTGATGCGATCTCCAGCGAGAAAGGTCTGCTGTCCAGCTGGAGCGAGAAGGGCCCCGCGCTCGCCTGGGAAGCCAAAGGCCTGGGAGCAGGGTTTTCCAGTGTCTCCATCCACAACGGCCACATCGTGACGATGGGGAAACGTGGCGGTGGATTGTTCCTGGTGGCTTTGTCGATCAAGGATGGCAGCGAACTGTGGGCGACCAAGTTGCTGGACAAGGCCGATAAGCAGCCGAACTGCACCCCCACCATCGCCGACAACATGGTCTATGCGCTGGGAACCGCCGGCGACCTGTTCTGCGTGGGACTCGACAAGGGTGATATCGTCTGGCACAAGAATTTTCCCAAGGACTTCGGCGGGAAGATGATGTCGGGCTGGGGCTACAGCGAAAGCCCCCTGATTGATGGCGAGCGCCTGATCTGTTCGCCGGGCGCCAAGGACGCTGCCATTGCGGCCCTCGACAAGAAAACGGGTGAGCTGATCTGGAAGTCGGAGATTCCGGACATTGGAAATCGTGGCGGTGACGGTGCAGGCTATTCTTCGATCATCGTGTCGAACGGTGCCGGAGTGAAGCAGTATGTGCAATTGATGGGGCGCGGCGTGATCAGCGTCAATGCTGCGGACGGCAAGTTCCTGTGGGGCTATAACCGTGTCGCCAACGGTACCGCCAACATCCCGACCCCAATCATTCACAACGACTTCGTCTTCTGTTCGTCGGGCTATGGGACCGGCAGCGCCTTGCTGAAACTGGTCAAAGATGGCAACGGAGTGAAGGCTGAAGAGCAGTACTTTCTGGATGCGAAGACGATGCAGAACCATCATGGCGGCATGATCATGGTGGGAGATTACATCTATTGCGGCAATCAGCACAACCAGGGTTTCCCATTGTGCCTGGAATGGAAGACTGGAAAGGTCAAATGGAGTCCCGGACGTGGTCCCGGAAAGGGCTCAGCCGCGATCGTGTATGCCGACGGACAGCTCTATTTCCGCTACCAGAGCGGCACCATGGCGCTGATTGCAGCGTCACCCGATGGCTACAAGGAAAACGGCGTCTTCGAGCCGCCGCACGGTGGTGATCCCAGCTGGGCCCATCCAGTCGTGGCGGGTGGCCGGCTGTACCTGCGCGAACAAGATTCTCTCTATTGCTACAACGTTTCCGCGAGCGAAGTCGCCAGCCGCTAAATGCAGTGGATGTGATTTCACGAAAACAGGAACAGCCCGGCTACAGAACAGTAGTCGGGCTGTTCGCATTTCTGGTCCGCACGATAAACAACCTGCCGACACTCCAGGGCTTCGTCGACGATTTATCATCCGAGGTGCAACCAGTGCGATGCGCCCCAGTTCGGGGGCGCTTATGCGGCTTCGAGCTGCATTAAAACCGCATGCAAAGGCATTCGTTACGAACAGTTGCATCGATTGAAGAGAGTCCCAAATCCCGGATTCTGCCAGACTTCGGGTTTTGGAGTTTACCGGAGTTCCTATTAGAAATGGTGCTGGACGTCCCCACCGCGTTCTCGAGCCTGATATTCCGTCAGCTGACGAACGGGAAATGTGAACGCACGAACAAAGAGAGCAAAGGGGGCAAAGAGTATGCGAGTTTGGCGTCTGCTTTTTGTCAGTAGGACCGGCAATCCTGCCTGTCTGGCTTATTGAGTCGGACCAGAGACGGTCCGGAGTCCCCCGCTTACAAGACTTCGGTTCGTGACGTGTGCTTAAGGGAGCGGGAGGGAAAACTACTAAGGGAGCAAAG
>CAZQUW010000064.1:9697-27109 GCA_964596215.1 uncultured Planctomicrobium sp.
GGCAATCTTGCCCGTCCGGCCTGTTGAGTCGGAATCCGAGACGGGCAGGAGTGCCCAGCTTACAAAACTCCGTTTCGTGACGAGTGCTTGAATGACCGGGAGGGAAAACTATTAAGGGAGCAAAGAGGACGCCAGTTTGGCGCCTGCTTTTTGCCCTTCTACAAAACTGCATCTCGCGACAGGTGCTTCGACAGAGCGGGAGGTGAAACTCGTAAGGGAGCGAAGAGTACGCGGATCTGGACGCGCCGGGTGAATGTCATTCGAACTTTGTCCATTCCCCCCACTCCCATTCAGCCGTAAACTGAAGGTGTCAGATGATATGTCAGAAACAACCGTCATCCGCAGCCACCAGGCTGCCTAACGCTGCCGGAAATAGTGATGAAGCGACTCGCGATGCTGATGTGCCTGGGGTGGAGCGCTGCGCCCGTCTGTGCGGCCGATCCGACGCCCGTGGAATTCTTTGAAAAGCATGTGCGGCCCGTGTTTGTCGCCAAATGCCTGGAATGCCATGGCGACGAACTCCCCGAGGCCGACCTGCGGTTGACTTCGCGGGCGCTGCTCCTGAAAGGGGGACAATCGGGCCCCGCAGCGATCAATGCCAGGCCGGCAGACAGTCTGCTGATCAAGGCGATTCGGTACGACGGCAAATTGCAGATGCCGCCGGATGAAAAACTGTCCGCCGCAGAGATCGCGGCCATTACCAAGTGGGTCGAAATGGGCCTCCCCTGGCCCGAGGCATCCGGTATCGCGGCCGCGAAGAAAGAAATGGTCGTCTCCGATGCCGACCGGCAGCACTGGTCCTTCCGCCCGGTGCTCGATCCGGCACCTCCGGAGGTCAAGAACGGCGACTGGCCGAGCACCAGCATCGATCGCTTCATCCTGGCCAAACTGGAACAGGCTGGGTTGAAACCGTCACCGGCCGCCGACCGGCGTACCCTGATCCGCCGGGCTTACTACGACCTGATCGGCTTGCCCCCCAGTTGGGAAGAAGTGCAGGCGTTTGCCAACGATCCCGCCGAGACTTCCACGGCATTCGGGACAGTCATTGATCGCCTGCTGGCCTCACCCCGCTATGGGGAACGGTGGGCTCGCCACTGGCTGGATGTGGCTCGATTTGCCGACACGAAGGATGGCGTGTTGATGTATGGTGATGATCGCGTGCGGCCCTATGCTTACACCTACCGCGACTATGTCATCCGGGCCTTCAATGAGGACCTCCCCTACGACCGCTTTGTGCAGGAGCAGTTGGCGGCCGATTTGATCGAACCCAAGGTTGAACCATGGCGGCTCGCAGCGATGGGGTATCTGACGCTGGGACGCATGTACGACAACAATATCCACGACATCATCGACGATCAGATCGATACGGTTTCGCGCGGCTTCCTGGGGCTGACCGTCTCCTGTGCCCGCTGCCATGACCATAAATACGATCCGATTCCCACTGCGGACTACTATTCGCTGTACGGCGTGTTTGCGAGCTGCGAAGTCCCTCTGGAACTGCCCCTGACCGACAATCCCGAGAGCCTGCCGGGGGGCGCAGAGTTTGAAAAAGAAGCGGCCGTCAAACGTACCGACTTGTTGAAGTTCCGCGACCAGCAGTTTGATCTGCTGTCCGATACGGCACGCTTGAGGGCAGGGGACTATCTGATCAAGGTGGCGACCACGAAGCCCGATCCTTTGGAAACCGCAATCTTCTTCCTGTCACTTGCTCCTGAAGATCTGCGTCCCCCAATCACCGCCCGCTGGCGGCGCTATCTGGAGCAGCGCGCGAATTCGCAAGATCCCGTGTTCGGCCCCTGGGCCGAGTTACTCGAGTTGCCCGACCCGACACTCGCCGCCGATGGCAAACCCGATCCCGCGGCTGTGGCGGCCTTTGTCACCAGCGCCAGCAGTGTGCTGGAACGCTGGCAGGCGCGGGAAAATGGAACGCAGCCGAGGCAATTGAATCCCCTGGTCCGCGAAGCCTTAACCCGTGCTCCGTTGACCGACCGCACAGCCGTCGCGCGCGCGTATGGCGATTTATTAAAGAAGGTCTATGAAGAATCCAAAACAGCCACCGCCGCCGCGGGCACGGCCTCACCGCCGGCGGTCGACGATGCGCGTAAACAGCTGTTGGAAATCCTGGTCAGCCGCGACAGTCCGGCCTACTTCCCCAAGAGCCAGACCCGCCGCTATATGTCGCGCAGTGAAACTGATGCGTTCGGAGGGAAGCTGCAGGAACTTGATCGCATGGCGGTCAAATCGCCCCACGCGCCCCCGCGAGCCATGGTGGTCCAGGACACCGACGCCCCCTACAACCCGCGGATCTTTGTCCGGGGCAATGCCACCCAGCAAGGTCGACACGTGCCGCGGCAGTTCCTGGAATTATTGAGCCCGGGCGAACGCGTTCCGTTCCCGAAGGGGAGCGGTCGTCTCGATCTGGCCCGCGCGATCACGTCACCCCAGAACCCGCTGACGGCACGCGTCCTCGTGAACCGCGTCTGGATGTACCACTTCGGCGAACCGCTGGTCTCTACCCCCAGCGATTTCGGCAAACGGAGCACCGCGCCGACCCACCCCGAGTTACTCGACCATCTGGCGAAGCGGTTCGTGCAGGAGGGCTGGTCGCTGAAGAAATTGCATCGCTGGATCATGACTTCCCGGGTCTATCAACAGGCGTCGACCCCCGATGCCCAGTCGCGAACGGTCGATCCCGACAATCGCCTGCTGTGGAAAGCGAATCGCCAGCGGCTTGATTTTGAAGCGATGCGCGATACGTTGCTGACGGTCTCGGGACGCATCGAACAACGTGCGGGTGGCCGCCCGACCGACATTGCCAATGATCCCCAAAGCCGAGTCCGCACGGTCTTCGGTTTAATCGACCGCCAGAGTCTGCCGGGTACTTTTCGCGCGTTCGATTTCGCATCCCCTGATCAATCGATCGAACGCCGCCCGCGCACCATGGTCCCGCAGCAGGCGTTGTTCGCGATCAATTCGCCGTTCGTCGTCGTGCAGGCCAAATCGCTGGCGGCACGGCCTGATGTCGCGTCTGTGCCAGACCCGGCGGCTCGCGTTACCGCGACCTACCGCGCGGTTCTCGAACGCGATCCCAGCGCTCAGGAACTTGCCGAAAGCCTGGCATTCGTGAATGACGCCAAGGACGAACAATCGCAACTGACGGTGTGGGAACAGCTGGCACAAGTGCTGTTGTCATCGAACGAATTAATGTATTTGGATTAGTCAGGCCGGCTTGCCGGCCCTGTAGCCTGACTCTCCGAGTCGGGTGTATTCAACGTCAAACAGACCCGACTCGGCGAGTCAGGCGACCGCTCGGCAGGAGCCACGCAGAGGAAATCAACAATGATGCCACACAACTGCACACGACGTGAAATGCTGGGTTCCATGGGCGCCGGGATGGGGATGCTCGGGTTGGCCGGTCTGCTGGGCGACCAGGGGTTGCTGGCCAACGAACTCTCTATTGCCTCACCGCTGGCGGCCCATCCGGCCCATTTCCTCGGCAAGGCCAAGCACATCATTCATATCTATCTGAATGGTGGACCGTCTCAAGTCGACACGTTTGATCCCAAGCCGCTGCTGACGAAGCTGCACGGTCAGCAGTTGCCCACCGGCAACTTGACCACCGAACGCCACACCGGCACAGCGATGGCGTCGCCTTTCAAGTTCGAGAAGTACGGTCAAAGCGGAATCGAAGTCAGCGAGATCTTTGCGAAGACGGCCGCACATGTGGATGACATGTGCTTTATTCGCTCGATGCACGCCAACACGCCGAATCACGAACAATCGATGCGGCTGATGAATTGCGGCGACGAGCGACTTTCGCGGCCCAGCATGGGGGCCTGGGTGACCTACGGGATGGGGACCGAGAACGAGAATTTGCCGGGCTTTATCGCCATGTGTCCCGGGCTGCCGGTTGCCGACGTTTCCAATTGGCGCGCTGCCTTCCTGCCCGGGATTTACCAGGGAACGCATCTCGATACGCGGAAGACGAAAGTCGAAGAACTGATCGAGAACATCAACAGCACGGCCGTCACGCGGAAAGATCAGCGACGGCAGCTCGATCTGTTGATGCGCTTCAATCGCCAGCACCAGGCAGCACGCGGTGACGAACCCGAACTGGAAGCCCGCATTCAATCGTTTGAGCTCGCCTATCGCATGCAGATGGAGGCGACCGATGCATTTGATCTGTCGCAGGAGCCCAAGCACATCCTGGAGGCTTACGGCAGCGGAATTCACGGTCGCCAGTTGTTACTGGCCCGGCGACTGGTCGAGCGCGGGGTGCGCGTGGTCCAGTTGTATCATGGCGATGTACAGCCGTGGGACAGTCACAATGATCTGGAGAAGGGACACCGCAATCTGGCCAATGAATGTGATGGCCCCATTGCGGCGTTGCTGACGGATCTCAAGCAGCGCGGCCTGCTGAACGAAACCCTGGTGATTTGCGGCGGTGAATTTGGCCGCACGCCGGCGGTGGAACTCGTCAACGGGAAACCGGGGGGCGGCCGCGATCACAACCACTGGGGGTTTACCGTGTGGATGGCCGGAGGCGGGATCAAGGGGGGCACAGTTCATGGAGCGACCGACGAATTCGGATACCGAGCGATCGACAAACCGGTCCACGTGCACGACCTGCATGCGACGATCCTCCATCTGCTCGGGTTCGATCACAAGAAGCTGACCTACCGCTACGCCGGCCGCGATTTCCGCCTGACCGACGTCCACGGCAACGTCGTGCAGGAGATCCTGGCGTAGCAAGAATCGCGGATCGCTCCGCGATTCTTGAATCTTTCGAGGCACGCCGCAGTGTGCTTACTATTCAAATATCGTTCGAGTCAAACGTTAATCGCGGCGGTCACTTCTGGGACTCGGCCCGTATCGGAGTTAGAGTGAACTGTTTATTACCACCCGCTGCGGCATAGATGCTGGCCGTTTTCTGAAAGCGTTTATCAGAGCTCGTAATAGTCAGCGGACGAGGAGCCAACAGGCCCAGAATCTCCGGCACATCGGCGACTCGCAGGATGTTCAGGAACTGTGGTGCGGCAGAATCCATGTGAGTGGGATGAGGGGAACACATCTTGACTGCATCAATTTCAGGTGCCCACAGCGCAGCATATGCCGCGAGTATTGCTCCATCGCCCGCACCCACGACTTCCACTTTGGCCCCTTGATGAATCGATTTCAGATACTTAACCGATGCGATGACATCCAGCACTCGCCCGGTATCAACCGTTCGCCCGAGCAGCACGTGCGAGCGTTCCACATAATTCGGAGGGTTCTTTCGAGTCCACTGCGATGACGATAAGCCGCGTGGGGCACAGGAATAAACCATGACTGCAGGTGGCAACTGGCATGCTCTCGTCGCCTCTTCAACACCATCGTCCCCCGTAACCAGCAACGCAATTCGTTCGATCACTTTGGGCTTATTCCCAACGGCATCCATTCGGATGACGATCCCAGGTTCGGTCTCCAGCAGTAAGCTGCCACCATCTTCTTTTTTTAATCGGGCAGCCGGAATTGCTTCTGGGAACGATCGAAACACAACTCGCCGCAACTCGGCAGTCAGAGTTTTTTTCCACTCGGGAAACGCCTGCGGACTCGGCACGCTGACATTCGCCACCGGGACAAAATGTTCGTCAATCGTCGTATTTAATTGATCCTTAGGGAGATCACTGTCGTTGACAAATACACGCAGCTTGACCGGCTCAATGGGGGACTTGATCTGCTCACCGGTTGTTTCCACGAGATCAATTTCACTGTCAGTAACGGGTCGCGCATCTTGCTTGAGATGAATGTTGATAAAGCGATATATGGCCTGCCGCAGATCTTCGCGGTAAGCATGTCCGCCGACACTCACCAGCGCGTCGACCTTGTCACTGGCACCATATAAACTGTAAAGCCGTTCGAGCTGATTGCTGACTCGTTCGTTGGCATCCATCGGGAAAATCCTATCTTGATCGCTATTCGCGAACAGCAGCGGCCGCGGCGCAATCAATCCGGCAATCCGCACCCACGGCCAGTCGAAGGTGTTGTAGAGGAACATGCAGTCGCAATGTCCGTTGATCACCCGATTCGGGACATAAGCCAACAGGTCAGCCATGCCGCTCACTGGAACGGCCACTTTCACGCGTTCATCAGCCGCCGCGATCCAGATCGTCGCCGCACCACCACCGCTGATGCCCGTGACAGCGATGCGTTCAGGATCGACGTCGGCCCGGCTGACGAGGTAATCGATGCCGCGGACCCCGTTCCAGCATTCGACGCCGGCCGAAGTATAGCCCCGAGAGTGCCACCACCAGCGGTTCTCGCTGTAGGTGCCGTGATGGATGGCGGCGATCTCACCAAGTTGCAGCGTATCAACGACCAGGCAGACATAGCCATGCCGCGCGAACCAGATGCCGTGCGACTGATAGGCCGTCTTGTTCCCATCGCGTCCCCGCCGCGAATGGCCACAGACATAAAATACCGCCGGCAACTTCTGTCCGGGCTCCACCTTCGCCGGCCGATACAGATTGCCGGTGACATACAGCCCCGGTTGGCTTTGATAGTGGATCATGTCCACCACATAGCCGTCGCCATTCAGGCTGCCGGTAATTGTGGCATGCAACGGAGTTCGCTCAGGCAGCGGATGCAGCCCGAGCATATAGAGATACTCCTGCCGGTACTCCGCCAGCCGCTGCGTCCATTCCGCACGCGATACGATATCGCCTGCGAATTTCGCGTAATTCTGCGTTGCCAGGCGGCCCAGGTAGTCCTGGATCTGTTGATCGCCGGGACGGTCCCGATCAGGCAGGCCCAAGGCTTGAGCGCGTGCGAAGTTCAGCTCGGTCGAGCAGAAAACCAACGCCAGCAACAACGTGGGGATAACTCGCATCGTGATGACCTCGGGCAGGGACATGAAGAAGGTAGCCTTCACGTGAAGCGTGAAGGCTACCTTGGGCAATCAATCCTTCAGTTTCAGCAACTCCACCTTCCGGAATTCCACCGGATGGCTTTCCGACTGCAGCGAAATGGTTCCGCCTGTCAGGAGCAATCCCCCTTGTTTGGCCGCCAGTTCCTTCGCGTGGGCATCACGGTCATCGAGCTGCGGTGCGGTATATTCCAGGACCGTCTCGCCATTGATGATATGCTTGATCAACTTGCTGTTGTGAACTTCCAGTTCGACCGTCACCCATTGATCGCCAGCGTAGGTTTTGGACTTGGAATTGTTGCAGTGCTGGGTGATGAGTTGCCCGTTCATCACCACGTTGGTCCCGGGAGTACAGAGATTCAGAGTCGAACGTGGATCCTGACCATTACCGCCAAGCAACTGGACTTCAATCGAGGCCGGGAACTCCTGATCCTTCCCCATCGTTTCGGGGGACTCGCCATGAATCATGACGCCGCTGTTACGAATCGCCCAACCCGGCCCCCCCTTGACCTGGTCTCCCACGAACCGGTATTCGACTCGCAAGCGGTAGTTGCTGAACGGTTCCTTGTAAAAGAGATGCCCGAACTTGGCACCGAACTTGTCGTATTTGTCGTAGGAGACTTTCAGTACGCCGTCTTCCACGCGGAAGGTATTACCAAAGTTTTCACCGGCCGGGTAGTAGCGAATCTTGGGAATCCACCCGTCCAGGTTCTTGCCGTTGAAGAGCTGAATCCATTCTTCCTTGGCCGGCTGCTCTGCAGTTTGGACCAGGGCGGGAATGAACAACAGACAGCTCAGGGTGAGCAGCGTTTTGAGCGAGAGCTTCATCGGCAGATTCCACAGGGTGTTGAACGGTTGGCGGCACGCGGGCCGGTGCTCATCGTAGCCCGCTGCAGGGGTCACGGTCCAGTCAGCGGGCCGCGTGAAATCAGCCGCATAGGAGCAGGCCGGGAACTCGTGCAGGGCCTCGAGTTCAAGCCGGCTGCAACTTGAAATTCAGGCGTCAGTCTTCACGGCTGCCGCGGAGATGCCTAACATGGCGGAATCTCTGGTTTGCAGGGACGAAACATCAGGATCTTCCGAAGCCGCTCACTGGCGGGTGGCTTCTTTTCCTTCACCGGGTAACTGCCCGCAGTTTTCCGCCGCTGGCGGACTATGAAAGAGTGGAATGGCTAATCGACAAGCTGAAGTGCTCGCAGCTCAAAAAGACCTCGACTTCACAACCAAGACGTATCAGATCGAACTTGATACCACGATGGGGAAGATCCTGCTGGACATGTACCCCGATGTCGCTCCGGGGCACGTCAAGAACATTCTGGGGCTGACTAAGATCGGCTTCTACGACGGAATCATCTTCCATCGCATCATCCCCAATTTCATGATTCAAGTCGGCTGCCCGCTGGGCAACGGCTCGGGCGGTCCCGGTTATACGATCAAGCAGGAATTCAACGCCAAGCTGCACGAACCGGGCGTCTTGTCAATGGCTCGGACCAACGATCCCAACTCGGCCGGCTCGCAGTTCTTCATCTGCACCGCCCGCGTTCCGCACCTCGATCGCCAATACACCGTCTTCGGCAAGACAGCCGACCAGGCGAGCCTGGATATCGTCATGAAGCTGGGTTCGGTCCCCACCGGAGCCAACGACCGCCCCCGGACAGAAGTCAAAATCAACTCAGCCAAGGTCATTGAAACGCCCAAGGCCTAGATCCCGGGGCCAGCACAATTCCATCCGTCCTCGCAATCGTCGGGGACGGATGGGACTTATATAACTTATCCGGTGTTGCTGCTCGCCAGGCGATCAACATTGACGTGCCCGCCCCACCATTGCTGGGCTTCGTCTTCGCCCCATTGCCCGGCAACGCTGCACTCGCTGAGAGCTTTCTCGACTTCCCGGATGCTTTGAAACCGGTCTTTGGGCCGTTTAGCCAGGCATTTCAAAATGATCGCTTCCACATCGGGCGGCAAGTCTGCGACCAGCTGACTCGGACGGAGAACTGCTTCCTCGTGGTGTGCCCGCAGAATGTCGAGCACTTGATCACGATGGAAGGGCGGATCACCCGTCACCAGGAAATAGGCAGTCGCCCCCAGCGAATAGATGTCGCTGCGGATATCGACCTGCCCGTCGAAATCGGCCTGCTCCGGGGCCATATAGTGGATCGAACCACTCAGGCCACGTTCGCCAACGGCGTCTTCCTTCTGCGCGGCTTCATGAGTCGTTCGGACCAGGCCGAAGTCCAGCAGTTTGACAACATCGTATAAGCCGCCGCGCTGAGCCGCAAAAATATTGGCAGGCTTGATATCGCGATGGATCAGGCCCGTTTCATGAGCTTCACGCAAGGCACCACACGTCTGCCGCAACATGTGCACGGCACGCGCTGCCGGCAGTGGCCCGAACTGATAAACGATCTCCGAAAGATTCAGCCCCGGGAGGTACTCCATCACGTAGAAGAATGTCCCATCATCGGTGTGCCCGTAATCATAGACGTCAATCGTATTGGGGTGAGACAACCTGGCCGTGGCCCGCACCTCACGTTCAAAGCGGATCAGGGCCAGGGGATCGGCCTGTGCGGCCAGGCGGATCAACTTAATCGCACAGGGACGCTTCAGCAGTCTGTGTTCAGCGAGATAGACCTCACCCATTCCGCCGGCCCCCAGGAGTTCTTTAAGCCGGTACTGTCCCAACTGGCGTGCGCGAAAAACCTCTTCGCGCAATGTATTGATAATGTGTGCCCCAATCGCGGATGTGACGACCCCCAGAACCAGCATCAGGATGTTGTCACTGACTTGCTCAAACGTCACGACGTGCTCGCCAAAATCGCGAACGTCGGCATCAATTTGCCTCAGGATCAAAGGTGGCAGTCCGGGCAGCAAGGCCATCGGTCCTACGACCATCACGGTACGCTGCCAGGTATTGGGAATGAACGTGCCATACAGCATGATCACACCAAAAAAGTAGACCACGCAGCTCTTCATCCCGGCAACGGCACCGACCCCGTCACCCTCATGAACCTTAAGGCGAAGCAATGTGTATTGATAAATAACCAGACCGATCGCAGTCGCCCAGAACAGGCCGACTTCAGCAATTCGCAGCTCGGTGAGTGTCAGACGTTTCCATTTCGAAAGCTGCCAGGTCGAAATCCCCAGGACTACGGCCACCAGCAGCTGGAGTCCGCGGATGGGGGAATCGGCAACAAACAGGCTGCGTATCCAGAACGCACTGACTGCAACAAACAGCACCAGCGCCGAGGCCTGCAGTCTCTGTCGTAGTAAGGCGAGGGTCTCGTCGTGAATCTGCGGACGGCCGCCCCGGATCAGCTTGACCGGCGTTTGCGTCGTGGTGGAATTTGCGAGTGACGCCAAGTCCGCTGGCGAGGCGGCAATGATCGTGGCATCAAGTTCCTGATGATTCATCCGCCGCTCACTTACCCCTCGGGATCCGCTGGTGACTAAACACGTCGCAGTATACCCCAAGTACTGTCAAAAAGTATATTGGTCTGGCGTGCCGGGTGCCGCCACGTCCCGGACATGCCAGCGCCCGAAAGATCACAGAATTCAGCGAAATCGGATACCGGGCTCATCAATTTCCCATCGAAAACCTGACACCAATACCTGCCGGTATGGTACCACAGTTCTGGTGACGTACATAATCAGCGGCCGAACACCCCACGCTTGCCTGATTATGGTTTCGAAGGCTTACCTGGTTGCAGTTCCGTGTGTCGATAGCAGTCTACCAGATGGTCGTTCACCATGCCGACGGCCTGCATAAAGGCATAGCAAATTGTCGTGCCGATAAACTTGAAGCCGCGGCGTTTCAGGTCTTTGCTCATGGCGTCCGATTCCGGAGTGCGGGCGGGGACTGCGGTGAACGCGCTCCACGAATTCTGCAGGGGAATCCCGTCCACGAAGCCCCAGATATACTTGTCAAACGATCCAAATTCCTGCTGCACCGCAAGAAATGCTTTGGCGTTCTGAATTGTCGAATCGATCTTCAGGCGATTCCGGACGATGCCCGGATTCGCCATCAGCGTGTCATGTTCTCGCTGGCCGTACCTGGCGATCTTCTGCGGGTCAAATTGATCAAATGCCGCTCGATAGTTTTCTCGCTTCTTGAGAATTGTGACCCAGCTCAGGCCGGCCTGAGCGCCTTCCAGGATCAGGAACTCAAACAAAACGCGGTCTGTATGCACCGGGACGCCCCATTCGGCATCATGGTACGCAAGGTTTGGTTCCTCGGCAGCCCAGGGGCAACGAGTTTTGACGGCCGGTTTGTGGGTAGATTTCATGTGACGCTTGTCAGGTATCTAAACGATTTGTGGCTACCGCAAAAACAGGCGATAGGCCAGGTTTTCGGTTTCATCTACACAGGGATAGGCCAAGGAGGCCAGGAAGTCATCGACCGCCGTGGTCTGCTCGCTCGGAAACTGGATCCCGACCAGGATTCGGCCGTAATCGGCACCCTGGTTGCGATAGTGGAACAGACTGATATTCCAACTGGGGTGCATGCTCGACAAGAACCGCATCAACGCCCCCGGCCGCTCGGGGAAATCAAACCGATAGAGCCGCTCGCCTTGCGCTAAGCGGCTGCGGCCCCCCACCATGTACCGCAAATGCTCCTTGGAAACGTCATCGTCCGTCAAGTCGTAGGCGGGGAAGCCATGGGCATTCAGCTTGGCGATAATCGTCGCGGATTCGACACGGCTGCTGGTGGCGAGGGCCACGAAGACCTGGGCCTGGGGTTCATCGGAAATGCGATAATTGAACTCCGTCACGTTACGCTGGCCGATGACTTCACACAGCCGCTTGACGCTGCCCCGTTCCTCTGGAATGGTAATGGCAAACAAGGCCTCACGTTGCTCACCGACTTCCGCCCGCTCGGCCACAAATCGCAGGCGATCGAAGTTCATATTTGCGCCACAAGTAATCGACACCAGCGTCTGGCCGGTCAGATTATGCTGAGCAACATATTGCTTCATCCCGGCGACGCCGAGCGCCCCCGCCGGCTCCATGATGCTGCGCGTGTCTTCGAACACATCCTTGATTGCCGCGCAGACGGCATCTGTATTCACTAACACAAAATCATCCACGAGGGCGCGAGTCAGGCGAAACGTCTCCTCGCCCACCAGTTTCACGGCAGTCCCGTCAGAGAACAGGCCAACGTCGGTCAACTGCACACGATGGCCCGCCTTGACCGATTGGACCATTGCGTTGGAGTCGGTCATCTGAACTCCAATCACTTTGACTTCGGGCCGGACCGCTTTGATGTACGCGGCAACCCCTGAAATCAAACCGCCGCCACCAATCGCGACAAATACGGCGTGAATCGGATGTTGATGCTGGCGCAAGATTTCCATGCCGATCGTCCCTTGACCGGCAATGACGTCGGGATCGTCGAACGGATGCACGAAAGTCAGACCGCGATCCTGCGCAACTTGCAACGCATACAGATAGGCATCCGAGTAACTGTCTCCATGCAGCAGGACTTCGCCCCGGAGAGCTCGCACGGCCTCGGTCTTGAGCCGCGGCGTCGTGACCGGCATGACAATCGTGGCCTGACATTTCAGATGATTCGCGCTCAGCGCGACCCCCTGGGCATGGTTGCCTGCGGAAGCACAGATCACCCCCCGGGCAAGTTGTTCGGGGGGCAGCTGGGCCATCTTGTTATAGGCCCCGCGCAGCTTGAAGCTGAAGACCGGCTGGTTATCTTCGCGTTTGAGCAATACCGTGTTGCCCAGCCGTTGCGACAGTTTGCCGGCCAATTCCAGGGGAGACTCGATGGCGACGTCATACACCCGGGCAGTCAGGATACGCTTGAGATAATCGACCAGCCCCAGAGCGCCATCCCGGTGTTCCTCGGTTGAGCCCGGCAAGTGATACTTCGGGGGAGAGCTAGCGTCAGACATCTTGGACTTTCGTCGTTCACATTCCATTTTCGGCGGCCGTTCGAGCACCCTGCCGCAGAGAGCACAAGGTCTCAGTTTAGTCGGAGCACCAGCAGATGTCAGGTACCAGCTCGATGTACCAATGGGGTATCGACTCAGCGCAGACGAACGATGCACTCGTCAGCACTTCGAGCCGGGCATGCAATTGTGTTTCACACCTCTCCTATCTTATGTCGCGTCATGAAAGATGATTCCCAGAGTGTGCCGATTCCCTGATCTCAGGCGACTCACACCGTGCTTCATATTGACCCGATAACTGCCGCGAACGCCCCGCACCGGCCGTTGACGCACGGGAAAGATCACACCTTCACCTTGCTGCAGTGGCACGACTTCCACACGGGATTGCATCCGCGGTCGCTGTTCAGTCAGCACGAATTCGCCGCCGGTGAAATCGAGGCCGGGCCGTCCCAGCAGACAGGCGATCTGCAGTGGAAACACATGCTCGCCATATAAGTCCTGATGCAGGCAGTTGAAATCATCGATGCCGTAGCGGAGCAGCAACGGAGTTGGCCTGCTTTGCCCCGCGGCATGACAGCGGTCCAGGAACGTGGTGTGCTCCCCGGGATAGCGGACATCGACCCCCAGCTCTGCGTTCCAGCGATTGGCGATGGGTGCCAGCGAGGCATACAGGCTCGTCCGCAGGGTTTGAATCAAAGGGGGCAGGGGATAAGCAAAATAACGGTACTCGCCGCGGCCATAGCCGTGCCGTTCCATGACAACCCGATTGCGAAAGTGCGTATCGGTGTCAAAAGATTGGGCCAGCTCCGTACATTGGTCAGGTGAAAACAGCGGACCGATCACGGCGTAACCGTTTCCATCGAGATCCGCGGCAATGCGGTCCCAATCGAGAGTTTTCAATTGCCGGAGCGTCCTGTTGAGATCGCTGTCGAGGTGCGAGGTCGAAGTGCGGGTTTTTGTCATTCCGATTCTCCGGCTGCTGCCTGCTGCTCCGCCGCATCACGCTCACGCCGCAAGAGTTCGCTCTTGCGTTCAACACCCCAGCGATATCCTGCCAACGAACCATCAGTGCGAACGACGCGATGGCAGGGGATGGCCACCGCCAGTGGATTCGCACCGCAAGCCTGGGCGACGGCCCGAACCGCCAGGGGCCGGCCGATGCGGGCGGCGATTTCAGTGTACGTGGCCGTGGAGCCCACCGGAATCTGACGCAGTGCCTGCCAGACCTGCTGCTGAAACGCCGTTCCGCGAACATCCAGTGGCAAATCGAGACCAGTGGCGGAATCGTCAACGAAACCGATGACCGCTGCGACCAGGCGTTCGAAACCAGGATCGGCGCCAATCAACTCGGCCTTGGGAAAGCGATCCTGCAGGTCCAGCACCAGGCGCTGCGGATCGTCACCGAGTAAAATACAACACACACCGATCTCCGACGCCGCAACCAGGATCGCCCCCAGCCCACATTCTCCGATGCCAAAACGCAGAACCGTACCGGCGCCGCCAGCCTGATACGCCTTGGGGGTCATGCCTAACAAGGCCGCGGATGACTCATAGAAGCGGCTATTGGAATGATAGCCCGCGTTGTAGATCGACGTCGTGACTGGCACCCCACGCGCGAGTTGATCCTGCACGCGAAGTGATCGACACGCCGCAGCATAAGCCTTGGGGGTGATACCAACCTGGGTCTTAAATAAGCGGTGAAAATGATAACGACTCAGGCCCACCGACTGGGCGAGATCATCCAGGCTGAATGGAGTGTCAGCCGCTTCGATCAGACGACAGGCTTGAATGATCATCGCCGTGTGGCGTTCGGACTGGCTGCTGTCAGTCGGCCGGCAGCGTTTGCAGGGGCGAAAGCCAGCGCGTTCGGCGGCAGCATTGGTTGCGAAAAAACGCACATTCTGTCGCAAAGCGCGACGGGAAGGGCAAACAGGTCGGCAAAAGATTCCGGTCGTCTGGACTGCGTAGACAAACAACCCCTCCGCGGCTGGATCGCGTTGCACGACCGCGCGCCAACGCTCGTCATCAGACAGGATCCGCGGGGGTTGAACTTGAGCTCTGGAGGTCGTCGGAGTCATCTGCTGCGCCTACTGGACCTGCGACTGGATCACAAACATTTCTATCGCTCATCATAGCGCGTTCATCAGCCGCGAAAACTCCGAATCTTGCTTTCAAATTCAAGTTGTCACCTGCGACTCCGCCCCTTCAGGCTCAACTCATTGTAAACTTTCCCACTGATCGCCTCCGGCGATCACCTTCTACATAAAGGCCTGTCGCCCTCGCACGAACAATTCCACGTGTCCCACTCTGCGAGCCATGGCGGGGAGCCTCGGCCAATTTAGCGATCCAGGACACTCACCCAGCAGCTGCGGGACCGTTCGCTTCTCAGCCGCTGATATTCCCGCGTCACTTCACGCAGCACTTCAGGATCGTTGGTTTCTGCTTCTACCTCCGCCCAGATCTGAATTTCGGAAACCGATGCGTTCTGGTTACCTCGCAGCAACTCGTAAGCAATCTCTTTGGGAGTCACGACGTGTCCTTGTACAAACGAGAGATCTCAAAGTCGTCAGTCAAGACAACACTAGATCACAAATCGACACGTGCCATCTCGTACACTCCCCATGAACACATTTCCGCGTTCTGACAGACTGTGCCGATCTTGGACAACCGTGCCAATCGCCGTCTCGCAGTGCACAGCGCTGCTTGCAAATTGATGACGTAACTCGATACCACCCTTCATCATCGGTCCCTACATTGGGTACAAAATCAAAACCCGCGAGCAGAGCAGTACCAAGACGTTAAGGTAAACACCTCAATCGCGTAAAATCGGCCGACGACGTCCGTTTTGGGCCCGCTAAGCCAGCCGTAAACTGCCCTGTGGCTCGCCTGTCCGCTAATCGCATGAACCAGTTGCCGCCCGATTAGCCACCGGCGACGGCTCCCACGATCCAGAATGGCTCCGCGCCCGACGCCACGGCGTCGGGTAGCGGAGTGTCGGGAGCCTGGTGTGACAGATCAAGTCCGCAGGCATAGAAACGGACCAAAGGCCGCCGTTGCTGAGCCCCATGGTCGCGGATGGTCCCCTGCAGTACCGGGTAGCGAGCCTCCAGTGCATCCAGGATCGAACTCTGGGTGACGGGCCCCGGAACGTCCAGCATGACCTCGCCAGTCATCTTCGCCAGGGTCCGCAGATGGGGTGGAACAATGACATGGATCATGACAGGGTCTGAACCTCCACCGAAACGACCGGGGGGAGATCCCGCACGATGGGAGCCCAGTGATCACCAGCATCGGCCGAGGCATACACCTGGCCGCCGGTCGTGCCAAAGTAGACACCGCACGAATCCAATGAGTCCACAGCCATGGCATCACGCAAGACGTTGACGTAACAGTGACTCTGCGGCAAGCCGTTCGTAAGAGGTTCCCAGTCATTGCCTCCGGTGCGGCTGCGGTAGACCCGCAGCTGGCCGTCGAGCGGGTAGTGCTCGGAATCGCTCTTGATCGGAACGACGTAAATCGTATCGGGTTCATGGGCGTGCACATCGACCACAAATCCAAAATCGGTCGGTAAATTACCGCTGACTTCGTGCCACAGATCGCCCGAATTGTCACTCCGCATGACATCCCAGTGCTTCTGCATAAAGAGCACACTGGGTCGTGCGGGATGCAGAGCGATGCGATGCACGCAGTGCCCGACTTCCGCGTTGGGGTCGGGGATATACTGGGACTTCAACCCCTGGTTGATCGGCTTCCAGGTCTCACCGCCGTCATCGGTCCGGAACGCACCCGCCGCGGAAATCGCGATATAGATTCGCTGGTGATTGCTGGGATCAAGCAGAATGGTGTGCAGGCACATCCCGCCGGCACCGGGCTGCCACCTGGGCCCCGAGCCATGCCGCCGCAGGCCGGCCAGTTCGTTCCAGGTCTGGCCCCCGTCTGTCGTCTGAAACAGTGCCGCATCTTCGGCACCGGCATAGACCATATCAGGGTCGGTCAGCGACGGTTCCAGGTGCCAGACACGTTTGAATTCCCACGGATGGGGCGTGCCGTCGTACCATTGATGTGTGCCCGCGACTCCTTCATAGACAAACTTATTCCCCACCGGTTCCCAGGTCCGGCCACCATCATTCGAGCGCTGGATCTGTTGCCCGAACCAGCTACTGGACTGTGACGCATAAATTCGGTTGGGATCGACGGGGGACCCCTTCAGATGATAAATCTCCCAGCCACCAAAGAACGGGCCACCGACCTCCCACTTCTCGCGCTTACCATCTGAAGTCAGCACGAACGCGCCCTTCCGTGTGCCAACGAGAACTCGTACACCGCTCATTGCAGTTTCCTCTCTCGGTATCGACAGATTAGTGATTCATGAAATCTTAATCCTCGGGTTGAGTGCCACTCAACGCCGCCAACCATTCCCGCTCGCAAAGTCTAATGCCGCGGAACGTCAGAAGACCTTCCGCCACAACAGGACAAACAAAACGCGAGACTTCTTTGTCCTCTTTGTTCTCTTACCCTTCTGTAGCCTGACTCTCCGAGTCGGAAGTATTCCCATATCGAACGACCCGACTCAGAGAGTCAGGCTACAGATTGGCCGACCGCGGGGCACAG
>CAZQUW010000065.1:0-7075 GCA_964596215.1 uncultured Planctomicrobium sp.
CTTCGCAATCAGTTCACGTGTTGCGCGGAGTTCCGCGGACAATCCGTGGATCAACCTGTCGGCAGAGGCCACGGGCGGTGCGTCGGGGAGGACTTCCCAGGTATAGGTTTCGACTTCCAGATGCGGCGCATAAGGCAAAGCGGGAATCTCGCGCAAGGCTTGCTGGAGTTGCGGGCGTGTGGTGGCGAGGGGGCCAACTCGTTCGGCATTCACCGGGACGTGAAAGTGAATCCGCCAGCTCTCGGCACGCAGGAACTCTGCGGGGGGATTCAGCGCCATGTCCGGCGTCAGATCAATCCAGCGCAGCTGCCCGCCGCTGCCGTCGGGCGCAATCGTCTGGTGGAGATACCGTGGCTCTGCGTAGTGTGCCAGGGCCTGCCGGGCGGCCAGGTTTTCGGCGGGGCGATCCAGTTGCAAGGCACACGTAATGTGAAGCTTATTGATGCGAATCTGGTCTTCACCCAGTTGGCGGAAGCAGGTCGGGATATCTTCGTATTCCACCGCCTGATGGCAGACATCGAAACAGATCCCGATGAACTGATCGACGTCGTCACGTAGACCAGCGGCTTCGGCCTGTTCCCGAAGCAGGGTGAAAAACTGGCGCGTCTCGGGAATGGTTTCCAGCACGCAGAATGGTTCAGGCTCGATCGCCAGCCGGATCCGGCGACCGGTTTCGGCGTGCAGCTTGGAGAGAAATCGCGTCAGAGCCAGAAGTTCGTTCACACACTTAATCTGAAAATCTGCCGGGTGGCTGAAGCCTTTAAAGCCCAAAGGAACAGTCGAAATGCTCCCGTCGGCCCCTGCGGGGAGCAGGTTGGCGAGAATCCGGGCGCAGTCTTCGGTGTACTGGCGTCGTGAGGCCTGGGTCCAGTCGGGCAAATAGACCTGTTCTTTGACGCGGGCACTGTGGAAATCTCCGTACGGAAAGGCATTCAACGTATAGCAGCGCAGACCCAGTTCGCCCAGATTGTCCGCAAAGCGACGCACCCCATCGGCGGTGGCCACTAACTCCTGGGTCACTGGCCAGGCCAGCCATAATCCGGCCGCTACGGGAGCCCCCAGTTCCCGCTGTGCCGGGACCGTGAAGTCTTGCAGGCCGCTGAGGACTTCTGCGACGGTACGCCCCGGATGGACGTTGGTGCAATAACTGAGTGGCAGGTCGGAAATGGCCATTGACAACTCCAGGCAGGTATTGTGACGCGGCTTGCGCGGTGCTGATTGAGATCCGGCTGTCTTGTCTAGAGTGTAACGGCAATTGCGTATTACTACTCGGTGGGCGCCGGTCGTTCCCCCGTTTCAAAGGAGGACAGATGCTTCGCGATTTCGAACCCGTCTAGCATACCCGAAACAGTTCGGTTTGGGGTACAATCATGAAGTCTGCCCAGCGCCGGAGCGAAACTTTTGTCCGGCCAAGGTGTTCGATTGATAAGGATCCCTGGGACACTCGCAATATTCCCCCAATGACCGACGCCGCAACGACAGAATCTGGCACGCAGCTCAGCCTTCGCGACCCCGATGTGCGGTTGATGCTGCGCGCCAAAGAAGGTGATGCAGCGGCGTTTGAGGAATTGGTCGTGAATTATCAGGACCGGCTGGTGCATGTGTTTGTGCATCTGATCGGAAACCAGGAAACGGCCGAGGATCTGGCGCAGGAAACGTTTCTGCGGATTTATCGCTCGCGCCATGGCTATGTCCCGACAGCCAAGTTTTCCACCTGGCTGTTCAAGATCGCCAATAATCTGGCCAGCAATTCCCGACGTTCCAAAGGTCGCCGCAAAGAGGTCGATATCAATGCGGCCGATGGCGGTACCGCGGGGCGCGCGGAAGAGGAATTAGTCGCGGAAAAGTCAGCCATGATGCCGACGCGGCAATTGGACAAAAAAGAAATGGCGCAGATTGTTCAGGCGGCAATGAACAGCCTGAGCGATCGACAGCGTCTGGCGGTGCTGCTTCATAAATTCGAAGAAATGAGCTACGCCGACATTGGGGCCACGATGGACCTGACCGAAGCGGCGGTGAAATCGTTGCTTTCACGGGCCCGTGAGGCTTTGCGTGTAAAACTGGAAAACTACGTAAAACAAGGTGATGTCTGGAGCGGAGCCATGCCCATTCAATCGTGAATGGGGTAATTTCCGAGGTCAGTTGACCTCGTGGCGTTGACTGCGGAAGGCGGAACGGCCGTGTGTTTTGCCGATCACTGATCAGGAACGAAAAATCTGAAGTCGGATTGATGGAAAAGATCACTCGATTTACATCTGACGAGCGCGAGGACCTGACGGCTTACCTGGATGGTGAGCTGGATGAAAAACGCGCGGCTGAAATCGAGTTAAAGCTGACGCGCAGTGAGTACGCCCGGCGTGAAGTCGAAATTCTGTCTCGGACCTGGGACATGCTGGGGCTGCTTCCACAGCCGAATGTGTCGGGTGAGTTCAGCCGCAAGACCATGGCAATCGCCCGGCAGGCGGAAGAGCCACTGTTGGATCGCAGCAAAACGGCGCTAATGTGGGGGAAGCGAGTCGCCTGCCTGTCAGGTTGGGGTATTGCCCTGTGCCTTGCGGCGTCGGTGGGTTATCAAATCACCAATCGACTGATCCCTGACGATTCCCGGTTACTGGTCGAAGAGTATCCCATCATCGACAACCTGGACAACTACCGCGAAGTCGGCGATGTGGAGTTCCTGCGTCAACTGCAGTCCAGCCGCCTGTTTCGAGAGGAGGCCGAACATGTCGCTCCTCAGTAGGACTTGGACAGTTTCCCTGCTTGCCTGTCTGATACTGCAGATGATAACCACGGTGGCCAGAGGCGCCCCGCCGGTTGCCGATGAAGCCCTGGCAGAACGCCGCAAGTCGATCGCGGCGCTTCCCGACGCCGCGCGACAGGAGTTGATCCGCAAATACGAGCAATATCAACAGCTGACTCCGGAAGAACGCAATAAACTGCAGAACCTGCATGACGTGATGGAAGCCGAACCCGATCTGAAGAAGGTCATGGATCGCTATTGTGACTGGCTGAAGAATCTGGATCTGACGCAGCGCGAACAGCTGCGGCAGGCGAAAACTCCCGAGCAGAAACGCAATCTGGTCAGCAAATTTTATCAGGCACAAGTCCAGCGCAAGGAAGATGCCTGGCGGAATGCCAATCCGTTGCCCCCCGAAAAACAGCGCCTGCCGGTGCCCCTGTTGAACGGCAGCGAGCTAAAAAAGGTGATGACGGCGTTAGAATCTGAATGCGTCAAGGAAGGGATCCTGGATTCCAAAGCTCAGACCGCGCTCGCCAGTGCGCCGGGAACTCAAAGGTACAAATTGCTGGTGCGGGCGATTGGCGAGTACCACCACCCGGCGGGAGGGCCGCAGCGTGAATTTGAGATCCCCCAGACAGTGAAGACGACACTTGAGGAGGTCATTCGACAGGGGGAAGGCCGGCAGAAATTGAACGAATTGTTGCGCAATGGGGATCGATTGCGAAACATGCGCAACATGTTCTTCTACTTACTGGCCAGGAGCACCGCTGAGGAAGCCCGTCACGAGTTCCGTGGATCGGACGCCGGGCCATTGAAATTGGCTCTCTTCAACGCCTTGCCGACCGAACGACAAACGCAGTTTTCTCAGGCCCCACCTGATAAACGCGATCCTCTGCTGATGCGCATGCATCTCGATGAAATCTGGACGGCCTTTTCCAAAGCCGGAGATTTTCCCCGGTTTGATGGAGACGGGCCTGGTCGTGGACGCCCCGGTGATTTTCCTCTGCAGTTCCGCAATGGTGACGGCAACCGGCGGTCAATCCCCGGACGCAAGGATTTGCCGACTGAAGGTCGCCTCCCTAAAAAAGAATGAAATCAGTGCGCCCCACGACTTTTCGAGGCAGCGGCTTCGCTGTAGTTGTCGTGATGCGACCGGGCCGCTGGCCCCCTGCCCTCGATCTTCTGGCGGCTGTAGCTCGCGGAATGATTGGCCCGCTGCATCACTGGTCAGACTCTCGGCGTTGACCGTGGGTCAACAGCTTGATCTGGATGCCGTTGATTATTTTCGGAAAACGGCCGATCCTCAGGTTTGTCCGCGAACCTCGTTCACGGCCACAGGCTCACGTCACTGGCGACCGTTGGCCTTGACCATTTCACCCTGGCCGCTTGACGGCGAATGGTTAATGTTCTGCAGGGAGCTGCAGTCCTGGCGACTCGGTGGGTTTGTCCTGGCTTCATCCCAGCCACAGGATCGTACACAGTCTCGTTTACCACGTATTTGTCGGGGAATCTGAAGTGAAAAGAATCGGAGTTCCCAGTAAGACAATCACCGACTAACCTCTGCAATGCCGAAGTCCTGGCGGGTCTGTGCTCTGGCCTCCCAGGAACTTACCGGGATGAGTGGATTGCGGTCGCAGCGTTCCACCATCAATTCCGTCAGCCGCGTCCTCAACAGAACATTCAGGCCAGACATGCACAATCTCGATCTCATTCTGACCGTCACCGGCGGACTGGCGGCAGCGCTGTTGATGGGCTATATCGCGCAGCGGATTGGCCTGTCGCCAATGGTCGGCTATTTACTGGCGGGGATCGCGGTCGGCCCCCACACACCAGGCTATGTTGCTAATCAGAACTTTGCCGAGCAACTCGCTGAAATTGGCATTATTTTGCTGATGTTCGGGGTTGGTTTACATTTCCATCTGAAGGAACTGCTCGCGGTCCGACGCGTGGCGATACCCGGGGCCATCGGGCAAAGTATCGTGGCCACGATCCTCGGTGCCTTGCTGGCCAGGGGCTTTGGGTGGGACTGGTCTGCCGGCCTGGTGTTTGGACTGGCGATTTCCGTCGCGAGCACGGTCGTGTTGTTGCGGGTGTTAGCCGACCATCGTGATCTGCATACGATGACCGGTCACATCGCCGTCGGCTGGCTGGTCGTCGAAGACCTGTTTACGGTCCTGGTGCTGGTCCTGCTACCCGAATTGCTGGGCTCACATGAGGCCGGTGCAGCAGGCATTCTGTATGCCCTGGGAGCGGCGGTGGTAAAAATTGCCGTACTGGCCGTCTTTACGCTGGCGGTGGGCGGGCGAGCCATCCCCTGGGTACTGGATCGGGTCGTAGAATCGAAATCGCGGGAACTATTCACGCTGACGATCCTGGTCATTGCACTCGGCATTGCAGTCGGTTCGGCGAAGTTGTTTGGTGTCTCGATGCCGCTGGGCGCGTTTCTGGCCGGTATGGTCGTCGGGCGCTCGGACTTCAGTTTGCGTGCCGCATCCGAAGCGTTGCCGATGCGTGATGCATTTGCCGTGTTGTTCTTCGTCTCCGTCGGAATGCTGTTCGATCCTCAGTTTTTGCTGCAGGCCCCCTTATTGGTCGCGGCGACACTGGCTGTCATCATGCTCGGCAAGCCGCTGACCGCGGTGGTCATTGTGCTGTGGCTGGGTTATCCCTTACGAGTCGCCCTGTCGGTTGCCGTGGCGCTCGCCCAGATCGGCGAATTCTCGTTCATCCTGGCGGCGCTGGGCAATGAGCTAAAGATCCTGACACCAGCCGCAACCAGTGCCCTGGTGGCAGCGGCCATTGTGTCGATCAGTTTGAACCCCATGCTGTATGGCTTGATTCAGCGGGTCGAGATCTGGCTGTCGAATTCGCCCAGGTTTAAGGGCTGGCTGCCGGCTGCGGGGGGCATTGCCGCGGGTCAATCGACTGCGGTTCATGGCGGCCCATCGAAAGTCACTCCCTCGCGCTATCGAGCGGTCGTCGTGGGCTATGGCCCCGTGGGCCAGATCGTGTGTCGCCTGCTGCGAGAGAACCAGATTGACCCGACCGTTATCGAACTCAACATCGAAACCGTCCGCCGCCTGCGGGAGCAGGGGATTGCCGCGGTCTACGGAGATGCCAGCCATCGCGATATTCTCGATGCCGCCGGCGTGCGGCAGGCGGCGGGCTTCATCTTGAGTTCGGCGGGGACGCAATCGAACGAGGATACAATTCGCATGGCCAAGGAGCTCAATCCCGGGATACGAGTCCTCGTCCGCGCAGCATTCGTCCGCGAAATTCCTGCCCTCCAGACGGCTGGGGCGGAGGCCGTCTTCTCTGGTGAGGGAGAAGTCGCGCTGGCCTTCACGGAAGAAGTGTTGCGCGAACTGGGGGCAACTCCGGAACAGATTGACCGCGAGCGTGAACGTGTGCGTGCCGATCTTCCTGGTCGCCCGAATCTCGATCCAGCTGCAGCTCCCTTCATTTTGAAAGGGGCGCCCCGTGAGCAGCAGGACAACGACACTTTGAGCACGGAAACCGAAAGTGGCGGACAGGTCGTTACGTGAAATTCACCTCGTCTGGTCACGTGAAAATTCACGTTTTGCGGTGGACTCGCGCGTGCGACGACGACTTAATCGATGTCGTGCAACCCTGCCCGTTCGCCGCAGTACGGATTGTTCCGACGCTCTTCACCGATCGTGGTATGGGGACCGTGACCGGGATAGACGACGGTATCGTCCGGCAGGCAAAACAACTTCTCACGAATGCCCCCCAGCAACTGTGTCAGGCTGCCCCCGGGAAAATCGGTACGTCCGATGCTGCCTTCAAACAGAACGTCGCCCCCCAGGACGACGCAGGGTGAGACATTCTGAACGATAAACACGACATGCCCGGGGCTGTGGCCAGAAATCTCGCGTACCAGTAACTGCAATCCAGCCACGGTGAACTCGTCGCCGTCACTGACGGTTCGATCGGCAGGAGGGCTGGTGATGGGTGCTCCGGCCAGTCCGCTGAGATTAGCCAGCGGATCGGTCAACATGGGCGCATCCCCCTCGCCAATAATCAGCGGTACACTCGGCCAACGCTGTTTTAAGGCGGAATTGCCGCCAATATGATCGGCGTGGCCATGCGTCAGCAGAATCAGAGCCGGTTCGAAGCCCAGGCTTTCAACCAGGCGAATGATCTTACCCGGTTCCAGTCCCGGATCGACAATGACGCAATCCGAGCGATTCGCCAGCGAAACGATGAGCGTGTTCTCCATAAAGGGCTTGGAGACGACGATCTCGATCCGCAACTCATTTCCCTGGGCATCCGCACTCATTACCAACAACCTTCCATGACGACTCAGTAGCAAAA
>CAZQUW010000065.1:7175-14326 GCA_964596215.1 uncultured Planctomicrobium sp.
CCCAGATAGTCCTGCTCCACGGGTAAGACAATCGCTTCCAGCATGTTCACATGCCCGGGCAGCGCTGCCATCGTGACTGCCACTTCTGAAATCGTCTCGACACTCATCATCGGTTCGTCATCCGATTTCAATGAGGACTCGGCGCGACGTTCCACCAGGACATTTCCGGGGTGCAGGCAGCTGCAACTGATCCCGAAGGGACGGCCATCCAGCGCGATCGCCTGTGTCATACCCCACACGCCGAACTTGGCCGCCGCATAAGGTACGCCACCTTCACGAGGTCGTTGAGCAGAGATCGAGCCGATATTGATGATGCGTCCGCCACCCTGCTCCTTCATGATCGGAAAGACCGCCCGGCTGCAGAGAAAGGTGCCCGTCAGACAGGCCCCGATGACATTGTTCCAGGCAGCCAGCGAGATATTATCCAGCCGGCCGCCATCAAATGCGCCGGCATTGTTGATGAGGATATCCACACGGCCAAACCGGGCCCGGGCCGCTGCCACCCAGGCCTGCACACCCGCTTCGTCCGTAACATCCAGCGTCGTCGCGAACACGTCCGCCCCGGCAGCCCGCAATTCCGCGACCGTGTTCTCCAGCTTCGCGGAGTTCCGAGCACAAATGGCAACATGGGCACCCTCGGCGGCGAAGGCCCTGGCGATCCCCTTGCCTATTCCCTGGTTGGCCCCCGTGATGAGGGCGACCTTACCTGCAAGTCGATTCACGATGAGTGGCTTTCGGGTTGGGTTGGAGTTCAGTCACGCACATCACGACGATTTTTTGTCAGCGGGCCAGGGGGCGTTTTTCTCGATCCATTTCCTGAAGATCTCGATGTCGTCGTCATCGAGTTTTTCGTCGGGTGGCATCTGAATGTCACCATCGTGCTTCAAGACCTTCATCAACAGGCTTTCGTCAGGTTTGCCCACTACGATTGCCGGCCCGTTTTGTCCACCTTTGATCACCGCTTCTCGAGAATCCAGCCGCAAGCTGGAGTTCTGCTTCTGCGCCCCATGGCAACGCTGGCACGAATCCTTCAACAGAGGTAATACTTCCTCGCGAAAAAACCGGGCATCTGCCGCAGAAACGTCGTCTGCAGGACAACCGGTCTCAAAGCAGATGGCCGCCAGGATTACTGCCAGTGGCCAGAGTAACAAGATTTTCCGATCGGCTCGCATCGCTCGTTGCCCTTTGCCCTTTGCTCGTTTCCAGTTGTCCGTTGTCCGTTGAACCCCTGGCAGCACTGGTTGCAGGAAGTTCAGAAACGCGTTATTTCACGCGATTCCGAACTGACGCCGAGGTTTTGTTAGCATTTTCAACGATAGGCCATTCCCGCTGACCTGTCCGCCGCAGCCAGGGTTGCCAGCCCGTCCAGTCCGAGGACTCGATGCCACGCTGGTCGGAAATTTGATATTATCCGATGCGCAGCCTCGTCGCACTGGCAGGTGATTGCGAACTCTGCGCGAGTTGCAACACTCGGTGATGATAGTAGACTGCACCGTCCGCGGGAAGAAAACGGATCGCTGGCAGCGATCGGGCCAGAATGTCGTCAGGCAAGTC
The DNA here is from genome assembly GCA_964596215.1 of uncultured Planctomicrobium sp. Taxonomy (GTDB): domain Bacteria; phylum Planctomycetota; class Planctomycetia; order Planctomycetales; family Planctomycetaceae; genus JAKFVC01. The sequence continues at coordinate 8,730 of CAZQUW010000065.1, forward strand.
CTGATAATGCGGCCCGACCGCACCATTGGACTTCGGATGGTGAGCGGCCTGCCGGGTCCCGTGGACTGCCTGCGGCACGGGCATCTGCTGTTGGATGGGGAGCAATGTTCCCCGTTCGACCCTGAAAATCAAGTGAAGTCGGTTCTACAACTGAAAGCGTTCGACTCCATGGATTGGCAACTCAATCAACGGGCTTTCCTGCAGGTCAATGAATTGGCGTCGCAAGCCGAAGAGCTGCGCATCATACGCCATGACGTTGCGGATGGCGGGACCGTTTATGATTTTGGAATTACGGCCGTGGGTGGTCTGGCCGCCGGCCTCAAGCTCGCCGAAGTGTGTACTGCGGGATTGGCCCGGATCTCAGTTGTCCCGGGTGAACTGGCTGGTGTCGGCTGGCCTCAATTGCAGGTGATCAGCGACCATCCTGTCGCCGCCTGCCTGTTTAGCCAATACGCCGGATGGCAGGTCAGTGTTGATAAGTACTTTGCCATGGGGTCAGGCCCGATGCGTGCGGCCTCGGGGCGCGAAACGGTGTTTCAGAAGCTGGCATACCAGGAGCGGCCGACCGCCACCGTCGGCGTGCTGGAAGGTCGCAAAGTCCCCACGGCAGCGGTCTTTAAGATGCTGTCCGAGAAGACCGGCGTGCCAGCGGCTCAAACGACTTTGCTGATTGCCCCCACTGCCAGTAACAGCGGTAATGTGCAGGTCGTGGCCCGTGTGGTGGAGACGGCCCTGCATAAGTTGTTTGAATTGGGTTTCGACATCACGCGGATTGTCAGCGCCTGGGGTACCGCGCCCCTCTCGCCGGTCGCCAAGGATGATCTGACCGGAATCGGCCGGACCAACGATGCCATTCTCTACGGCGGACGTGTCACCTTGTGGGTGCGCGGCGATGATGCTTCGCTGCAAGCCATTGGACCGCAAGTGCCAGCCAATGCCTCGTCGGTGTATGGTCGACCATTCCTGGAAATCTTCGAGGCCGCGGGGCGCGACTTCTACAAGATTGATCCGCACCTCTTCAGCCCGGCCGAGATTGTGTTTCAAAACCTGGACACCGGCCGAGTTCATGTGTTCGGCAAAGTGGCCCCCGAGATCTTAAAACAGTCGTTCGGCTGGTAGTGCCGGCGCTCTATGATGCGTCTCGGCGAGACCAAAGCGCGCTTAGGAATTGTCGCTACCGACCGATTCGGGTGCATAGAACCGCTTGTAGGAATCCAGATTGCATTCTTCGGTGACCGGTGCTGACTGGGGTGACTTATCACCGTCCGCTTTGGCGGGCTGGTCTTTCTTGAGTGCAGCCTGTTGCTCCTTCATCCGCTCGGCATCCCTGCCGCCGACCGACAGGATATAGAACACCAGCACCACGACTCCCAGCATGACCGAAATGGCGACAATCACGTTTCGCCACGCCGCGATCCCGGTGGCGGGGGTCGACGGGCCGCCGAAATCGCCCGCTACGAGTTCTCCAGCGTCTGCTGCCACAGTCACCTCGTCACCGCTGCCTAGGACTCTGCTTCCCAGTTGGACGAGGTCGACACCCGTGGCAATCATGACGGCGCCGACCAGTAAGAGACCGAGAATGGCTTTGTTGAGGAGTGGGAAGTAGACGTCCCATTGCTCGGAGTTTTGCGGCTTGACTTCCATAGCTGGCTTTCTGTCGGCTTTCAGTAACGACACGTGTGATGATGGGCTGTGAGCGTTCAACTAGGCCTGTCTACCTGCGACACATAATGACGGCGGCACCAGGGTCACCCGGTTCCGACCGCCCCGCTTTGATTGATACAGAGCATCGTCGGCAAGTCGAATTAGCTCGGTGGCATTACGGGCCGGCTGGCCCAGTTGAGCCACTCCAAAACTTGCCGTGACGGTCAGGATTCCCTTGTCAAACGTTAAGGGGAGTGTTTCGATCGTCTGGCGGAGTGCTTCGGCGAGATCCGCGGCGGCATCGAGATCGATTCCGGAAACGGCACAGACGAATTCCTCACCTCCATAGCGAGCCACCAGCGATCCCTCCGGCGCGACCTGACGCCATGTCCGTCCCACTTCTCGCAATACCTGATCACCGACCGGATGACCAAATGAGTCATTGATCGATTTGAAGCAGTCGACGTCACTCATGATGACCACCAGCGGTTGCTGGGTGCACTGAGCGAAATCTACCATCTCACGCAGACGCTCCTGGAAGCTGGCGTGATTGAGAAGTCCTGTCAGTCCATCGTGACGCGCCATCTCGGCGATCCGCTGGAACAACCGCGCATTCTTAATGGCCAGTGCCGAGACATTGGCCAGCAGTTGCAGCATTCGGCGGAACTGGGGTGACGTCGTGTCGACACCTTCCAGGATCACCAAACCCAGCAGTTCACCACCGGCAGCCAGCGGGGCAATCGCATCGATGTGCAGTTCTTCTCGCCGCTGCAGATGTCGCAGTGCGGGGTCATTTTCAATATCGGAATGAATCAGCAGATGGCGGTTCTTGACCACCCAGCCCGTCATTCCGCGATCGGCGCGCAGATTGGCCGCCGCACCGTGTCCCGAAGCCGCCAGAGGATCGCTCAAGGTTTCCGTCTGACTGTTCCACAATAAGACCGAGCATCTGGTGCAGCGCAACAGACGTTGTGTCGTATGGCCGACCGTTTGATAGAGAGTGTCCAGGTCCAGGTCCGAGGCGACTCGCCAGCCGACTTCCTGCAGTGACAATAACAACTCGGGATCTTCCGCTTCCAATTCCCGCTGCAGATCGTGTGTGTCGCCGACCGTAGGCATATCCAGCGTTTCGGTCTGCGCGATCAGCTCGGCCACCGAGGTCACCGGCTTGGGAAGTTCGGAGGGTAACGGCAGGCCGACCAATGATTGGCGTTCAGTCGGCAAGTTCGCATTCAAGGCCACCGGACGACTGACTCGCGAGTGGAACTGCAACATGGAACCGATCGAAAACAGCAGCAGGGAGGTGCAGATCGGAAAGACGTGCTGGGCGACAGTCGATAGGGTCAGCGCATGTCCCGCCAGAACCGTCTCGCCGAAACAACTGATCACAGCCAGTGCGAGTGTGACTCGCAGGCACCAGAGTCCTTCGGCGAGTCCCGACAGGCTGACCGGGATCGCCATCAGCAACAGCGTGGCCGCACCTGGAGTCCAGCCACAGACAGGTCCAATTTCGAGTGCGCAAGGGAGCACCAAAATTGCGGCGACCGGTGGCATCCAGCTGGGGAGTTGGTGTGCAGGTTGAGGCATTGCAGTTGAACGTTTTCAAATAGAAATCAGGTGATCAGAGAACCCATAAGGTTCTCAAGCATCGCCGACCAGCGCAGAGCTAGCCGCAAATTCGCAGCGGAATGTAAGGTATTATTTTGGAATAGGTTGCGCACGTCGCCAAATCTGTTCGAGCGTCCTTTTGGCTGCACAACGTGTGCCGGCCTCCGGGGTCGATATTGGAATACTGGTCAAACCTACTCCGTATTTGGCGGTCTGTCCAATTTCGTAAACATGAATCGGCGCGACGAAGCGGGCCAAAGTGACGCTAAGATAAAGAGCCCGACGCGCGCCACACCCGATATCGCCGACTAAACCGGTCGCAACGGTGAGTTCGAACTCGTGTGCGACACGGCGTAACCGGCGGTCCATCGTCGGAAATCGACGCGCGGACCGGGTAGCTAACGTCAGGTCACAGAGAGCCGGTGGGACTGATGCCACCGGCTGTGTCAGTGCCGCGTGTCGTTCGCCTCGCAAACAGAGCACTGGCAGAGCCAGTGGCACCCAATACGGGCCTTTGACGCCGCAATATCGCCTTTTCGTGCACACCGCGTGCGTCAGCCGGACGGCTGGCCACAGCCGTGGGGCTCGGTGTCGAGGGATCAGCAGGCCCCAGTAATGTGGATCAGGGTAATGTGAATCAGGAGTGGCATGGGGGCCACGAAAAACTGGAGGGGGATCGGAGCATTTCTGCTCACCATGTGCCTGAAATCCGGACTCGCAGCGCGAGGGAGTGCATTTGTTGCTGGCGGCATGCAATCAGATTGCACTCGCCCGCGCTGGTTGAAGTGGTCCGTTCCCTGCGAGCAATGACGTCACACGACCTAATTGACGTCATCGGGGGGATCGATTTGATAGGTTTCGTTCCCCAGGTTGACGAGCACCGGCTCCGTAAAGGCGAGGTACTTCGACAGGTGAGCTCCATGTCTGGTCGCCAGTTCAAAGTATTCGGTGCTGAACTGTTTGACTCGTTTGGCCCGCTTTTCCTGTTCCGGTGTCACACTCGAGTCACGCCATTGATTCTCGCGTCGATAGAACGTCTTCTGTCCGATATTCTGAACGTTGGCGGCTACCTGGGTATTACCTTCGGCATCTTCAAACAGGGCCGCCTTGCTGGCGCTATTCGCTCCGCCAAAAGCACCGCGGCGCGCCAGTTCATCTTTCGCCGGGGCTGAAGTCGGTTCACTCGCGGCGGCACCCGGCACCGCAGCGGCCTGCAGGCGGCCCTTCGCGGCCCGCTGTGTGAATCCTGACTGACCACCGGCATTTTGCCGCAGCTGCTTTTCCACCCGTTCGAGTGCCACTCCTGAATTTGCAGCAACCGCCGTCAGATTGGTCCGCTCATCGGCCAGGAACGAGGTATAGGGGGTCAAAATGCCATGCTTGAGTGACAGCTGTACCAACTCATCAATCAGTTCTTTGTTCTGCCCACGCAGATCAAGTTCATCGATGATCTCACCAATCCGACGCGTGGCCCACAGTTTTTCGACATAACCGTGAGTCTCGTTCGAGGACTGCGAAACCATCGTCGCGGGGAACGTGAAACTGCGTCTCTCGCCGGCAATCGAACCACTCAGGGTGACCTTGGCGGTCCCATTGGCCTTGTAACGGCCCACCATGACGATCTGTTCCCCTTGAAACAGGTCGGTCAGTTGCTTCGGATAGACGCGAGAAATCGCCGCCGCCGCATCTGCAGCGAGAGGTTGATCGAACTCCCAGGCCAGGGCCAGATCGGTCAACAGGGGCGAGCCAATCTTGTTGTACAGCAAAGCCACTTGCGCTTCGATGTTCTCATTTGGTTTCACATAGACCGACTGTCCCCGGAGATCGCGCGACACGCGGTCCAGTAAGCGACTATTCACGTCGTACCCGACGCCAAAACTGAAGACCCGAGCCCCTACCGTATTGGCGAGACCGGCATTCTTGGCGATATTCATCTCGTTGGTTTCGCCAATGGTAGGCAGGCCATCGGTTAGAAACAGCACATAGTTCGGGCGCGATTTGTCAGCCAGCATCTTGAGCGCGGTCTGCAAGGCGCCGTCAATGTTCGTCCCACCTCCCGCGAACAGCCCCTCGGCGTAGCCGACGGCCGCCTTAACGGTGGCCTCATCTGCGCGTTGCAATTCCGGACGGAAGGACTCCACGGAAGAATCATACGCCACAATATTAAACGTATCGCCCGGCCGCAGTTGACGCACGACAAACTTCAAGGCCTCGCGAGCCTGCTCGATCTTCGCGCCGCTCATGCTGCCCGATTTGTCCACGACAACCACGATGGTCTTGTCGACCTTGTTCTCCATAGCCGATTTCACTTCGGGACTGGCCAGCAACAGAAAATAGCCGTCCTC
>CAZQUW010000065.1:14426-19264 GCA_964596215.1 uncultured Planctomicrobium sp.
CGCTGTCTTTTACGAGCAGCTGCGAGTATCGGATCTCGACTTTGCGAGTGGCCCGCGGAGGGATCGGGAAGACGCTGGTCTGATACAACCCCTGGCCAATGTATTCCAGCAAGGCGGGGTCGCGCTGCCGGCGGACCGTTTCTTCATAGATGCGGCGCGCCTCAGCCTTCGGGAGCAGTTTTCCGGGTAATTCCTTGCCATCGACTAGTAACGTCAACCCCGAGATCGTCGCCGAATCGGGAAGCGGAAAATACAGGGAGGCTTCAATGGTCTGACTGCCGACGTTCTCGAAAACTTGCGAGATCTGGACCAGGGCCGCCTGATCTTTGACCTGGGCCTGCATTTCGACCGACTGGATGCGGTATTCTGTCACGCGGGGCGGTGGGACCGTCGGCCGTGGAATGGGTCGTGGAAGAATTGGCGGGTTGATAATGATGACCTGCGCTGAAGCGGGGGTCGCCAGCAGGCACAGGGCCAGAGCCAGCCCGGTCAGGCCAGAAGCAATGCGGCGCATGATAAGCCTCACGATTGCAGACAGAAATGAACTCACTCCACAGGGGCCAACGCCTCTACCTTGTAGTTTCCTCGAACTGAGTCCCCTGTGTCGAATTTTTTTCGAATTGTCGATGAGATTCGCTGTTGATGCCGCGATCGCGACGCATTGGGGCTGTGCGCCGCAGGGGCGGGTAAGCTCGCGACGGAGATCGCGTCACGATCGGGAAGCAGTCAACCGACTAACTTTGACTTCCCCCACTGCCACGATAAGCTGGGAACCAGCATCGGGACATTTCGACCGCAGCAGAATGGTTAAGGCCGGTAAATGGCGATAGTTGAGTTGCAGCAAGTGGTGGCCACGGAAGATAACGGCCGGCTGGATCAAGTGGTACGGGATCTGACAGGGCGCTCGCGCTCTGACATCCGAGGCATGTTCCACCATCAATGTGTTCGCCTCAATGGCGAAGTCTGCCGGGAACCGGGTCTACAGGTCAAACTGGGCGACTCCATTGTCGTCCGGCATGATCCCCACACAAGGTATCACGAACCGCCGCCCGAACGGGGGAGTTCGGCCTTTCGCACGGTCTTCGAAGACGAACACTTGATCGTCGTGGATAAGGCCGCTGCCATCCTGACGGTCCCCACGGATCACGGTGAAAAGAATACGCTGCTGGGGGCACTGAATGTCTATCTGTCGCGACGTCGCGGGCGAGCTGCCGTCGTCCACCGCCTGGACCGCGGAACTTCCGGGCTCCTGGTGTTTGCCAAGAACGCGCGGATTGCCAATGAATTGATTGCCCAATTTCGCGTGCATAAGGCGGAACGGGAATATGCGGCGATCGTGGCCGGCAAACTGAGTGCGCCGACTGGAACTTTTCATACACGCATGGGGACCACCAAAAGTCTCCAGCGTTACTCGACCGAGGACGAAGACGAAGGAGAAATCGCGATCACACATTACCGAGTCGAACGCGAATTGTCCGGCGCCACTTACGTTCGAGTCCGGCTGGAAACAGGTCGCCGCAATCAGATTCGCGTCCACTTCGCCGACGCGGGACATCCTGTTCTCGGGGACGAGCGGTATCGTACTGACCGCTCCTATCATCCCGGCTGGAGGGCGAATCGGTTGGCCCTGCACGCTGCAATTTTGGGATTCGATCATCCGCGGACGAAAGAAGCCTTGCGATTTGAATCGCCGTTACCCGACGAATTCGAGCGTTTTCTGGCCAAACAGAGTTAAACAGACTGCGGACCAACAGGCATGTCGCGGTACGGTTACACGTTTCTGTTGCTGTCGGGATTGTTCGGACTGAGCGCCGCGCAAATATGGGATGCGTCGCACTGGCTCAGCCTCGCAGTTGGTTATGCATCCTTGTCATTCGCCATCCTGGCAGCCGCATATGCAGGCTTAGGAACATGGATATTTTTCAAATCGAAATCGGGCAAGCTTACGATCGGCAGCTGGCCCGGGCTGGCTCCCTATCTGTTGATGAACGCATGCGTTTTTCGAATCTACCGCGATACCTGTCGAGAACCGGCCTTTGTGGAAGTAACTCCAAACTTGTTTTTTGGTCGACGGCTGACATCCGATGAAGCCCAGAATGGAACTGTTACAGGCTGGAAAAGCGTCCTGGATCTGGCAGTGGAGTTCAGCGAAGCTCCCCCGTTCCGAAGTTTGCCCGGCTATCGCTCTCTGCCCGTCCTGGATGGCACAGCGCCGACTCAGGAACAACTTCAAGATGCGGTCGCGTGGCTCGCCAAGCACATTGAGGATGGCCCAGTTTACGTCCATTGTGCACTGGGCCACGGACGCAGCGCGTGCCTCGTTCTGGCCTACCTGCTCTCTACAGGGATCGTGGATTCCGCGTCAGTCGGACTAGCTCGACTCCAGCGACTTCGTCCGGGCGTACGCCTTAATCGCGTTCAAATGGCGGCGGCATCACATTTTGAGCAGCGGTGTAAATGATTGTTGAAATACAACTTGCGTCATTCTGAGCAGTTCCCGAAGTGCGTCTGAGAATTCGGCGCGAAGTCGAGATTTTCCGCAAACCGATCCTTTTCATACGTCGCGATAGCCGATAAACTACCGTTTGAAGAGGTCCTGCTTGAGGACCTCGGGTTGTTTGTGCAGGAAGCTTCGAGGACGAAATGGCTAAGCCCCACCGAGTGATCAAGAAAGCTAATAAGGGACAGCGTCCCGCTAATTCGAAGGCTCGGAAGGCCAAGCGAGCTGCGGTCAAGACGTGATCTGCTGAGCTTGTAACGAGTTACGACGAATCATTGCTGATTTGAAACCGCGTGCTCTGCAGTTTGCAGGGCGCGCGGTTTTATGCTGCGCTCAGTATGTGGCGTGAAACTTTTCGTGCCACCGAGTCTGCCTGGGCCGTCCGACGCAATTCCTAACGGAGGTTTCACGATGTCTGTGCCAGAACTACTGCAGCTTGAGTTGCTGGCGCAGGTCGACGATCTCCTGGACCGTCTCAACGCGTGGTTAGCGATTGAATCCAGCTGGGAACCGCTGCAGGCCAGCCGGGCCTTGCTGCGGCGCGTCGTGTTTCGCGTGGAGTCATTGCGGGTGCGACTGGAAGCCCCCCTGGTCGTCGCCACGTTTGGCGGCACGGGGACCGGCAAGAGCGCCCTCATCAATGCCCTTGTCGGACGCGAATGTACGGCAAGCGGCCGACAGCGTCCCACAACGACCCGGCCGATCCTGGTAGCCCATCCATTAACGGAATTGGAGCCCCTGGGTTTGCCCCTGGAATCGTTCGAAATCACGCTCGTGGATGCCCCCGCATTGCGTGACATCGTCATCGTCGATTGTCCCGATCCCGATACCAACGAGGCCGAAACGGCGGGAAGTAACCTGGAACGCCTGCGGCAGATGTTGCCGCATTGCGATGTGTTGCTCTACACATCGACGCAGCAAAAATATCGCTCGGCGCGCGTCGTCCAGGAGTTGTCGCAGGCTGCGGCGGGATGCCGGCTGATTTTCGTCCAGACTCACGCGGATCTCGATGAAGATATTCGGGACGACTGGCGAAGCCTGCTGGCCGAGCACTATGAAGTCCCCGATGTGTTCTTTGTCGATTCTCTACGAGCGCTGCGCGAACAAGCCGGGGGACTACGCCCGAGTGGCGACTTTTCCAGGTTGCTCGATTTGCTGTCGCGCGAATTGGGGACGGCGCAACGGACACAGGTTCGCCGGGCGAATCTCCTGGATCTCGTTCAGGCGGCTCTGGACCACTGCCGCAAGACGCTCGCAGATCATGAACTGCGACTCGTCGAACTTGAAGATGAACTCGAACGACAACGCCAGCGGATGCTGGAAACGATGACGGTACGGCTGCGTGACGAACTGCTGGCGAGCCGCAATCTGTGGGAGCGCCGGCTGCTGGGTGAGGTTGCCCAGATCTGGGGGTTCAGCCCGTTCTCCTCGGTTTTGCGTCTGTACAACAGCCTGGGGACGTTACTGGCTTCGGCCACATTGGTGCGTGCTCGAAGTTCGGCCCAGCTGGCCATCCTGGGGGCCATGCAGGGCATGCAGTGGCTGAATTCGCGGCGCGTGGAGCAGGAAAGCGAAGACCGCATCCAGCAGCTGGCCACATTGGGCCTGGATGACAACGTCTTACGAGAAGCACAACTGATCCTGTCGGGATACGTTCAATCAGCGCGGTTTGATTCACGGCTCTTGCAAGTTGCCGATCTGAAGCAGTTGCGGCACGAGGCGGCTCGCGTGGAAAACCAATTCCTGGGTGATGCCGGCCGGTCGGTGGAAGAGATCATTTCCTCGCTCGCCCGTCGCCATTCGGGCTGGTTGCGCCGCGGCTGTTATGAAATCCTCTGGCTGGCGTTTGTCAGTTATCTCATCATTCGCATCGGCAAGAATTTCTTCTGGGATTCTGTGTTCCTGAAGACTCCCATCCTGACGATGGAATTCTACATCGCGGCCGCCGTATTTCTGGTGCTCTGGTCGGGATTACTATTGATGATGTTTACGCGCGGCCTGCGGCGCGGGCTGAACCAGCGGATCAACGAGCTGGCCGTCGAACTGGCCCAGACTCGGATGGGTTCGGGCCTGTTCCCACAGGTGGAAACCGCCTGCCGCGACGCCCACCATGTCTGCCGTCAGCTCGAACACCTGGCGATTACGACGAACGAGATTCGCCGCCACATCGCAGTCAGCCCCGGGCTCGGCGCCGCTCGTGGCATTGATCCGGCCAAGTCCCTGGCGGCTGCTGCACGATAAGAGTTTGGCCTCTGGCGGCGTGTCCAGGTATTCTATGTACAAGTATTCCATGCACAAGTATGCCACGCACTTCCGACAGGCGACGCATCGCATTAGA
>CAZQUW010000065.1:19364-26897 GCA_964596215.1 uncultured Planctomicrobium sp.
GTATTCCATGCACAAGTATGCCACGCACTTCCGACAGGCGACGCATCGCATTAGAATCAGTTGATTCGTATTTGCGGTCGGAAATCTGCGCGGGGACGTGTGATGTTGCGAAAGAGTTTGGCTGAAGGTCGCGCTCGCTGGATCTCAGTGGCAGGAATCATCCTGTGTGTCATCGCGGGGCGCGCGTCGGTCCCTGCGGCCGAGACTTTACCACCGCCAGCAAATCGCCCGGTTGATTTCGTGAAGGACATCCAGCCTCTCTTCGCACAGCACTGCTATCAGTGCCACGGTCCGGACAAGCAACTCAGCGGTTTACGCCTGGATCTGAAGCAGGCTGCACTAGAAGGGGGAGATTCAGGGAAGGTCTTTGCGGCCCAGCGCAGCGCGGAAAGTGCACTGGTTGAATACATCTCGGGAATCGATCCCGATCGCATCATGCCACCGAAGGGCGAAAGGTTAACGCCAGAGCAAGTGGGACTTGTTCGGGCCTGGATCGATCAGGGAGCGAACTGGCCCGATGATGCCCCCGGCAATTTGCTGAAGAAGTCCGAGCACTGGTCCTTTCAACCGGTAACCCGGCCATCGCCACCGACCACTGCGAACCCAGGTTGGATCAGGAACCCCATTGATGCCTTCATATTGGCGAAGCTCGAACAGGAGGGCATTGCGCCAGCTCCAGAAGCGGACCGCCCGACCCTGATTCGACGTCTCTATCTGGACCTGTTGGGCTTGATTCCCTCGCCGGCCGAGATTGATGAGTTTATCCAGGACCAGGACCCGCAGGCCTACCAGCATCTGGTCGATCGCGTGCTCAAGTCACCTCATTTCGGCGAGCGTTGGGGCCGCCATTGGCTCGATCTGGCACGCTATGCCGACAGCGACGGGTACGAGAAGGATACGCCGCGACCATTCGCCTATCGCTATCGCGACTGGGTGATCGATGCCATCAATCGCGACCTGCCGTTCGATGAATTCACCATCGAACAACTCGCCGGGGACTTGCTGCCGGCTGCGACAATGGAGCAACGGATCGCGGCTGGATTCCACCGCAATACGCTGACCAATAAAGAAGGGGGCGCCGACCAGGAAGAGTTTCGCGTGGCCGCGACCGTGGATCGCGTGAACACGCTGGGCTCGGTCTGGCTGGGGCTGACCGTGGGGTGCGCTCAGTGTCATACCCACAAATATGATCCCCTGACTCAACGCGAGTATTTTCAGTTGTTTGCCTACCTGAATTCGATTCAGGAAATCGAGATGCCCGCTCCCACGTCCGATGAGGCAACCTCGTTTGCTCTGGCCAAAGCCAAGTTTGATGTTGCGCATGCCCCGTTTGCGACCGCTCTGGCCAGGTACGAACAGGAGCAGTTGCCGGCCCGGCAGGCGGCCTGGGAGCAAACACTGGCCGCGAATCCAGCCAGCGAGTGGACGGCGCTGACTCCCGACAGTGTGGTATCCCAACAGGGGGCGAAGTTCACGCAGTTGCCGGACGGATCCACGTTGGTTTCAGGCAACAATCCAGCGACTGATCTCTATACCGTCACGGCAAAAACGTCGGGGAGTACGATCACGGGAATCCGGCTGGAAGTCTTGCCGGACGAACAGTTGCCTGCCCGAGGCCCGGGTCGCACCCCGCATGGAAATTTCGTCCTGTCGGAATTCAGCGTCACGGCATCCTCGAGTAGCACCGAGCCCGGTAAGCCGATCGTTCTGAAAAATGCTCGGGCCGATTTCGAACAGGGAAATGACGGTAAGAAGGTGGCCTTTCCGATTTCGGCCGTACTGGATGGCAAGACTGACACCGGCTGGGCAGTGGCTGACAAGTTCGGGGTGCCGCATGTCGCGGTCTTCGAGTGCGAAACTCCACTGACCGGGGTGCAGACTCTCGTTTTTAAACTTGACCAGCAGCACGGCCAACAGCATACGATTGGCAAATTCCGGTTAGCAGTGACTGCCCAGGCTCCGCCATTGAAATGGAATTCGATGCCCGACACCGTCGTTGCCGCTCTCCAGCGGCAACCTGCGGAACGCTCGGACGCGCAGAAATCGGAACTCACCAGCTATTTCAAGACCATCGATCCAGACTACACCAAGCTCCTGGCGGATGCAGGGGCACACCTTAAAACGGCTCCCTTGGAACCCGCAACCAGGGCTCAGACGGTCAGTGAACTGGCCACGCCTCGAGCCACCACGATTCTCATCCGAGGCGACTTCCTGCGGAAGGGAGACCCGGTGCTCCCCGGGACTCCGCTGGTCCTGCACCCGCTGCCATCGACGGCAGCCGCAACACGTTTAGATCTCGCCAAATGGATTGTCAGTCCGGCAAATCCCCTGACCAGCCGGGTCACCGTGAACCTGTGGTGGCAGTATCTGTTCGGACGGGGGCTGGTCGCCACGGTCGAAGATTTTGGAGTCCGGGGTGAACTTCCGTCGCATCCCGAACTCCTCGACTGGCTGGCGTCCGAGTTGCAAGCTCGAAAATGGAGCCGCAAAGAGCTCATCAGGCTGATCGTCAATTCGGCCACGTATCGCCAATCGTCGCGGAGCCGACCTGAGTTAAACGAGCGCGATCCCAAGAACATCTGGCTGTCACATCAGAATCGCTTTCGACTGGAAGCTGAAGTCATCCGCGACCTGAACCTGACCGCCAGCGGCCTGTTGAATCGCCGCGTGGGTGGGCCGAGCGTTCGTCCGCCGTTGCCCCCCGGCGTTGCCGAACTGGGTTACGCCGGCAGCATTCGCTGGCCCGAAAGCACGGGAGCCGACAAGTATCGGCGGGGTCTATATATCTTCTTTCAGCGAACGGTCCCCTACCCGATGCTGATGTCGTTTGATGCCCCCGATTCCAATAGTGCCTGCGTCCGTCGCGAACGGTCCAACACCCCGTTACAGGCCCTGACCCTGCTGAACGATCCCGTCTTTTTCGAATGCGCCCAGGCATTGGGACGGCGTGGCATCATCGAACAACCGTCAAGCGGTCAGGACCGGGTCAACCATCTGTTCCGACTGTGCCTCGGGCGCGCCCCCAGTTCCGCCGAGGCCGCGCGGTTATGGCAGCTGTACGAGGAACTCAAAGGGCAAATTGCCACACAGCCCGGCTCCGCAGAAAAGCTCGCCGGGGCCCAGACGTCAGCGGGTGACGCACTGGAAACCGCGACGTGCGTGGCGTTGGGCCGAGTCTTGCTGAACCTGGACGAATTCGTGGTCCGCGAGTAGCCGTCGTTCCACGAACTCACTGGTCTTCGTCTTCATCATCCAGATCTTCATCCTCATCATCGTCGTCGTCGAAGTCAGGATGCAGCGGGTCATTCGGCTCGAAGAAGAAATCCCCCAGTCCCATCGGAATCGCGCTGCCCCCCAGCGATTGATTGCGGCGCCGAGCCAGATTGTCCAGGTCCAAAGCTTCCTCGCCCAGGCACCGGAAGAGCGCCTCCTGCCAGACTTTGTCCCGAGACATGGGATGATCTTGATCCTGCATCATCCGTTTCACGGCATAACGCAGCAGGTTGATCCCGTCACGGGTCGAGAAATCGAGTTTCAGTCCATGGGCCCGCTGGAGGAACTCCACGGTCAAATTGATCAAATCCGCTTCGACGAACGGCAGGTGATATTTGAGGATCGCGAACTCTTCTTGCTTGCTGGGAAAGCCCAGCTGGAGAGTCGGCTGCAGCCGGCTGAGGATATAATCCGGAATCTCGAAGGTGGACTCGTCGGTGTTCATCGTCACGGCGCACCGGAAGTCACGGTGGGCCGGGATCGTAATGCCGGCGACGATCGATTCGACATAACGGCGATGATCCAGCAACGGTGCGAGACTGGCCCATGATTTCTCATTCATCCGGTTGCCTTCGTCCAGCAGGCAGATTCCGCCACGCAACATGGCCGTCACGAGCGACGAGGCGTGATAAATAATCTTGCCACTTTCGGCCAGAACCGGCGTTACCAGCAAATCCTCGGGCCGAGTGTCGGCGGTGCACTGGAAAATGTAGAGTTCCTGTTGCCGCAGCTTGGCACCCGCCATCGCCAGGGTCGTCTTGCCGATCCCGGGGGGGCCCACCAGGCGCGGAGCCAGCGGCATGTCGCGATCATCCACGACCAGCCAGCAGGCCAGCAACTGCTTCAACACTTCCCGCTGACCGATCCATTCGCCGTCCGATTTATCCGGATGGCCGAGAAACAAACGCACGCCGCCAATTTCAACCGATGTGGACATGAAGCCTCAATCGACAAGAATCCAAATTGAGCCCGACCAGATAGCGGCCAGACCGTGTCGAATTGTACTGCGGTGGTCACCGAAGTCGCCAGAGTTCCAGCGGAGTTCCCGGGGACTTGGTATACGCATCTGAAGTCCGGCGACTGCCGTTGCCTGCCGCTTGATATCTTCCCTGTTCGATTTGCTGCTCCTGCTGCCAGTTTGTTACCATGCAGAGTATTCCGAGAGCGACTCGTCGGAGACACGGTTCGCGAGCTGGATTCGGTTGTCGACGCAATCTCTCAGACCTTAAAACACACCACGAGCTACCAGTTTTAGAGAAGGATCGCCTTCATGTTGGGAACGGAATTGAATCCTCGCGATTATCTGCAACGCTGTGCCGCAGAGTTTGCACGTCTGGACCTGTCGCAGATTGAAGGTCTGGCCGACGACATTTACGAAGCCTATGAGCACGGGAAGTTCGTCTTCATCTGCGGCAACGGCGGCAGTGGTTCCAACTCCTCGCACTTTTGCGAAGACCTGGGCAAGAGCACGCTGCGTCGCGAGGACTTTACCAAGGATGGCATCAAGCGCCTCAAGGTCATGAGCCTCACCGATAACACCCCTTATATTCTGGCGTGGGGCAACGACGAAGGTTTCGACCGCGTGTTTGTCGAGCAATTGAAGAATTTTGGTTCCAAAGGTGACTTGTTGATTGCGATCAGCGGCAGCGGTAACAGCCCGAACATCCTGAGCGCCGTCGAATGGGCGAATACCCATGGACTGAAGACCTGGGGCATCACCGGCTACGAAGGTGGCAAACTGAAATCGCTGGGCAAGAAGAATTTTCATGTGCCGCTGGACGACATGGGCATGGTGGAATCGATCCATCTGGTGGCATTCCACTGGATCTTGAACGACATCCATGGCCGGATCAACAAGGTGGGACGTCATGCAGTCAAAGCGTAAATGACCTCGCAACATCCGAATTGAATTGCCCGCGTGTCACGTTCGGGAACCGCAGTCAAGTATCAGGAACACCAGGATCAACCGCATGGGCTGGATCTTCGCGAGCTGTGGTTTGATGGGTGGTGCCGTTGCCATGTTGGCCTATGCGGGCGACACCTGGTACGACCACGCGCTGACGACCATGGAAACCGACTTCCGGGCCAAGCTGCGCCGATTGCGTATTTCCGCTCGCAACCTGCGCAAATGGCTGGTCGCCTGGTCAATCCTGGTGCTGTCATGCTTTTTGACCTTCTGGCTGATCCTGGATACACCCGTGTTCGGCCTGCTGTTTGCCGGCCTGCTGGTTGGCGGCCCCTGGTACATCGTCGGTCGGATGGCGGAGAAACGTCGCGAGAGAATCGAGGATCAGCTGGCAGACTCGATGGTGGCGCTGTCCAGTGCCATCCGCGCAGGCCTGTCGCTGGGGCAGTCGTTAAAAATTCTGGCCGATCAATGCCCGCGTCCCATCTGTCAGGAGTTCCGCCAGATCGTAGGCGAATTCACGATGGGCAAGCCGCTCGAGCAATGCCTGATAGAGACCCGCGATCGGTTGAACAGCGAAAACTTCGCCCTGTTTTCGGCAGCCATGCTCGCCAGCCGGGAAAGTGGCGGCCGCCTGAACGAAACCGTGGAACGCATCGCACATTCGGTGCTCGAGATGCAGCGGGTCGAACGCAAGGTCCGCTCCGAAACCGCCCAGGCGCGGACCTCGGCCCTGTATATGGCACTGGCCCCGGTATTTATCTTGCTGTTGTATTATTTCGTCGTGGATCCGGTAAATACCGAGAAACTCTTTACGACATTCCCCGGACAATTGATTCTCAGTACAGCCATTATTTTTAATATCGTGGCCTACTTATGGGCACGGCAAATCCTGAATCCTGATATTTGAGGCAGGGCAGACTCCGTCAGCGGCGACAGGCCCGCAAAGTTGAGCACGGTTGTCGGACTCAATCCCTTCTGTGAAATTCTGGTTGCAGATCATGCTAGTGACTCTCGTACCCGCGATCGTGGCCAGTGCCTGCCTGGGATTAGCCTTGTTTGTGCTGTCACGGACGGTGACCAACACGCTGCATTCCGATGACTCCGAACAAGACCTCGAGTGGCGTTATGACGTCAACCGCATCAACGAACTCCGCAAGCTGGACGTGGTGTACCGCTACTTTCAGCCCTTGATCCACTTTCTGGCCCGATTCAATCGCGGTGCGTTTCGATCGACGCTGGCCGATATGCATCGCGAAATTCAGGCGGCCGGTCTGCCGCGCTATTGGACGGCAGCCGAATATCTCGCCAAGCTGGAAGTTCAAGGGCTCCTGATCTCGCCGGTGATCTTCTATTTCTGCTTAAATGTGATGGAGATGCCAGGGTTTGTACTCGCCTCAGTGATGACCGTCATGACGGTCTACATTCTTCGCCGGCAGTTGGCCTCACGCGCCCGGTACCGCCTGCTGATGATCAAGCGCCGCATGCCGTTCATGCTCGATTTGCTGACGCTGCTGATGGAGGCCGGAGCGACCTTCATGCAGGCACTCAAACAAGGGGTCCAGGAATTCCGCTTTCACCCGGTCGGCCAGGAATTCGGGCGGGTCATGGCCGAGATGAATATGGGCAAGAGCCGGACGAATTCCCTCGAGGGCATGCGCGACCGCCTCAGCGATGACGAAATCACCGGCATTGTGGGCTCCATTATTCAAGGCGAGCAACTCGGTACTCCCCTGGCCAAGATCTTTCGGACGCAGGCGGAGGTCTTGCGTATGAAGCGCACTCAGCGGGCCGAAACAATGGCCGGCGAAGCGGGTGTCAATATGCTGCTGCCGGCCATTTTGATCATGGCCTCAACCGTGCTGGTCATTCTCGGTCCATTTTTGTTGAGCTTTATCAACTCGGAACTGATCTGAGGCTGAATCAGCGGCCTGTGTGAGTTAGACTGGAGGGACTGCTGACCGTCGATGAATTGCTGTTCGTCCATCGCAACCTGAAACAGGCTCCATGAATCCGTCGGCTCGAATTACTGTCACCACCGGCCCCGATCGCGGTAATCGGCTCGAAATCACCGAGGAATCGGTGCAGATCGGTCGTGCACCCGAGAATTCGATGGTGTTGAACGATCCGTTGCTGGCCGAGCAACAAATCAACATCACGCGCCGCGGCGGCCGTCACGCAATTTTCGTCTCTGGAACGGACGAGATCGAAGTGGATGGCACACGCATTCCTCCCGACCGCTGGGTCTGGCTGCCGCAATCCGCACAGGTGCAGTTGACTCGCCGAACGTCCCTGGAATTCATTTCCCTCCTGACCGCGTCCGAATCGGACTACGAAGAGACCGCGGCCGAGGC
>CAZQUW010000066.1:0-22869 GCA_964596215.1 uncultured Planctomicrobium sp.
TACTTCGTACGTTTGCCGTGAACAACCTGACCAGATGGGTGCACGCCATGAATGACTACCGACATCCACCGCTGATCCTGTCTGTCGGCACGCAGATCGTCAGCCTGGTCGACCTGCAGGCTCCCAATGGCAGGATTGCGCATCCGTGTGGTGCCGTGGGTGTCGTCGTGGAGCAGCCGGTTGATCCTGAACACGCCTATCGCGTCCGCTTTCCGGACGGGTTCGAGACCTCGCTGAACCGCCCGCAGATCGTCCCCCTCGCCGTCTACAAACAGGGCTGGCTGGCGGAGACCGACGCCATCCTTGCCCAGCACAACCTGCTGGACAGGGTGATCTATCGTTGTATCGTCGGTTCGCGCGCATACGGTCTCGATCACGAGGATTCAGATACCGACCTGCGGGGGATCTATCTGCCTCCAGCCGACCTGCAGTGGTCGTTGTATGGAGTTCCAGAACAACTGGAGGTTAAGACCAGCGACGAAGCCTATTGGGAGTTGCAGAAGTTTTTAACTCTGGCGTTGAAGGCGAACCCCAACATCATTGAATGTCTCTATACCCCTTTGGTTGTCTTTGCCTCGCCGCTGGCCAGTGAACTGATTAGCATACGTGAAAGCTTTTTGTCGCAACTGGTCTACCAGACGTTTAATGGCTACGTGTTGTCGCAATTTAAGAAGATTCAGACCGACATTCGCAATCAGGGACGGGTCAAATGGAAGCACGTTATGCACCTGATTCGACTGTTGCTGACAGGGATTTCCACGCTCCAGGAACATCGCGTTCCGGTGCGGGTCGAGCAATACCGCGATCGATTGCTGGAGATCAAGGGGGGCGAAGTGAGCTGGGAAGAGGTCGATCGCTGGCGTCTGGAGTTGCACCGTCAATTTGAAGAGGCGGCCCGGACGACCAGCCTTCCCGCCCATCCCGATTACGAAATTGCCAATCGATTCTTAATCACCGCCCGCCGTCGCGCCTTGGAGGACGCACTACCTTGAACTGGGACCCCCGAGTAACTCAGCTTGTTTCGCAACAGCCTTATCCCCTGTTGTTCATGACCATCAGCGGGGCTCATTTATATGGATTTCCCTCACCCGATTCGGATTATGACCTGCGGGGCATCCATTTATTGCCATTGCCCAAGGTCCTCGGTTTGCAAGTGCGGGATGAGACGATCGAATGCACACGAGTGGTCGAGGGTCTGGAATTAGATCTCGTCACGCATGACGCCAGGTCGGCCTTCAACCTGTTACTGAAGAAAAGCGGCAATGTGCTGGAATCGATCTTTTCGCCGCTGGTCGTGACGACGTCTGACGCGCATGAAGAACTGAAGTCGCTGGCCCCCGCTTGCATCACCCGGCATGTCGCACATCACTATCTGGGCTTCGCCGAGAATCAATGGAAAATGTTTGAGCAGGAATCGCCCCGGCGAGTGAAACCGCTGCTCTACACTTTCCGTGTGTTGATGACCGGAATCGAGCTGATGCGTACCGGGAAAGTCGAAGCCAATGTCTTACGTCTGAACCAGTCTTTTCGCCTGCCGTACGTCGAAAATCTGGTGATCAGAAAGCTCGCCGGCCCCGAGCAAGCGGTGTTGAAAGACGCTGACGTCGAGTTTTACCAGTCGGAATACAGACGCCTGCGTACGGAACTCGATGCCGCCTACCAGGCCACCAGTTTGCCCGAGACCCCATCTGGTGCGGAGGCACTCAGTGAGTTCCTGGTGAGATTGCGTCTGCAATGGCAATAGTCTCTGGAACTGCGACGTATCGATTATGGACTGACCAGTCGATACGTCGCCCAATGCCAGCCCACCGGTCCGGCGTACGGGAAGACGCCGTCCAATTGATAGTTTTGCCCCAGCACCTGGAGTTCCCGGGCAAACTGCGGATCGCGCGCCTGGTCATGTGTGATAATCCAGTCGGGGCGATATTGATTCCAGGCATTCTGCGGCAGATATCTGAGCGATCGATATTTCCGGTTGCGAACTTGATAGAAGTTCATGACCATCGAATTGCGAAAATCGAAATCGCTGCCGACTGCGGTCAGCCGTCCGCTCGTGCCGGCAGAAATATGCTCGAGCGCCGCCTGATATTGTCCGCGGCCGGCCATCCAGAAACGAACCAGTTCCGAGCCATTCCCCAGGCCCCAGGCGCAGAGAGCGGCAATGCCGGCGAGTCGGAGCAGATTGCGGTCTGCCGTCAGCCAGCGGATCAGACCCAGACCGGTAACCGGTATCAGCAAGGACAGGCTGACCAGGAAATGTCGCGGGTAAACCAGGCCATCCGGTGCGAGGCCAAATAGGACCGCCGGGGCGATTATGGTCAGACTCGACAGCCCCACCACTTCCAATGTCATCGTCCGCCGGAGCGTCCACAGTCCGGTCCCCAGCAGGGCCACCATCAGCAAGGCACACGGCAGGCTGTACGATTCGGGGAGTGACGCGCCAAACGCCATGGAAAACGTATCACAGGCGACCAGCCAGGCGTCCAACTCTGGACCGCCGCCGACCTGGGCCCTGCTGAGATCCACCCACCAGAGCCAGCCCACCAGGAGCGTGGGAATGCCGAACGCCACCGCCAGTTTGACGAGTAGCAGTTTCCACGAGCCGGCGGAGTGACGGATCCAGATGAGCGCTGCCAGGCTCCATGCGGCCTGAGAAATCAGCACCGGCAAAAAGGACAGATGGCCGAGAAATCCCGCAGACGCGACCAGGGCATAGCTCAGAACACTGGTCCAGTTGCCAGAGCGCAGCAGTGAACCCATAAGCCATTGCGAGGCCAATGCGGCACAGCCTGCGATGGCATAGCCCCGTGCTTCGCTCGAATAGACAACCTCGACTTGCGACGTCGCCAGCAACCCCATACCCGCCAGCAGCGCCGTCCATTCACGGGTTGCTGTTCCCCGGGTCCAGCGAATTGCCAGTAAACCACCGATCCAGACGGTCGCCAGTCCCGCGAGAAAGGCCGGAATGCGATATACCGGCAGGGACGCGTTGGGACCACAAAGATAGAGGAACAACGTATTGAGATAGTTGTTATTGTCTTGATGGATCTCGGTGAAGATGCCCCCGACGCCGCTGACGCGGGATGTCAACTTCCAATCCCACACGAGTGTCCAGGACCAGATTTCATCCAACCAGAAATCGGTCCAGAGCCCGGGAAGTCGTAATGCGGCAGCGAGGACCAGCAGCCAGCAGGCGACCCGCCCCGGCCGCATTGCGCCAGGATTCTTCGGCGTGGTCACATTGGGTAAGGCAGGATTGCCAGACATCGCAAACGACTCTCTCAAAGCTCCGCCAGCAGGCGCCCCGCAGCACTTGCTCCAGGATCAACCGTCGATTCCCCGGGCACGCAGTTTTTCCTGCAGTTTCTCGCGTGCCAACCGCAGACGGCTCTTGGTCGTGGGCACATTCGCTTCCATCGCATCGGCCACTTCGACCAACGTTAAACCGCCGTAGTGGTGTAACAGAAACGTCAATCGCTGTTCTTCGGGCAAGTGACGCAACATTTCATCCACAATCGCTGCCATCTCGCGCACGTCGGCGTGTGAATCGGGAGAGAGAATCTCTTCCGTCAGGCGGGCCAGTCCGTCTTCCTCATCCTGCTCGGTACCGGTCACGGCTTTGATCAGTGCGTCATGTGACTGCCGCCGGACATTGTCGATCAGCAGATTTCGGGCCAGCCGGTACAACCAGCCCCGAAACTTGCCTACCGGCAGAAAATCCCACGACTGATTATGCAATCGCAGAAACGTTTCCTGCGTCAGGTCTTCCGACAATTGCCGGTCGCGCGTATTGCGGAAAAAGAAACCCAGCAGCTGGCCCTGATAACGCTCGACCAGGGAATCAAAGGCGCGTGAATCCCCCGTCTGCAGACGCACCATCAATTGGTCGTCAGTGAGCGAACTGTGGTCACAGCCAATCATGCAGAATTCTGTCGTTGACCAGGAAGGGACAGCGGAGTTAATCTGCCCCGCGTCGATCGCGCGATGGGAATTTCGCGTTAACGAGGCATTTGGTGATACAACTTTGATCGCCCACACGGGCACTTTTTCTGTCAGTTACTATAATTGGTTGAGATGCGAATGGATACCACGGAGCCCGTCTCCCCGTGGAGCCGATTCGGGCGACCGAGTTGGCCACCTGTCTGTTCGCCGCTGCCCAGACCCGGATTGTTATACGAACTCCTGACAAAACCGGTTGTGGGAAGATCAGAACTGCGGTATTTCAGGCAGTGCTGATCTGACGCAGAGGTTTTGTTAGACATTTTTAAGTCTAGCGGTTCATTGATATTTGCCGGACAGAGCTGTCCGGAAAACCCCACGGCGGACAGGATTGTCTGGCCAGCGAATTGTGATTGCTCCGAAGGAACGCCACCGTGTCAGTCGTGTTGAGTTACGGTCAGCAAGGCCATTTTGAATGTGATTTACCGCAGGAGCGGCTGGCCGGCTTCTATCCCGCCCCCGAACCAGTCGCCGATTTGTCCGCGGCAATTCGTCAGGCCCTAGAGGAACCGCTGGAGTTTCCCCCGCTGTCGCGCGCTGTGGTCCCCGGGGATCATGTCGTATTGGCGCTCGACCGCCACACTCCGCAAGCGGCCACTCTGATCGCTGCGGTCTATGAAGTGATCGCCGCGCAGGGAGTTTCGCCGGAAGATATCCTGATTTTGCAGCCGACCGCGCTGGCCGGGCCCAAGGTCACCGATCCCCGCACGCTTTTGCCGGAAGCGGTCCGCAATGTCGTCCAATGGCGCGTGCACGATGCCACCGACCCGCAACAACAGGCGTATCTGGCTACGACAGCCAACGGCGAACGGATCTACCTCGATCGTGACGTCGTCCATGCCGATTTCGTGATGTCGATCGGACAGATCGGATTTGATCCGGTGCTGGGGTATCGCGGAACCAATACCGTACTCTACCCGGGCCTCTCGTCGACATCGGCCGTCCAGAAAGCACGCGGATTTGGGCATCAGGAACTGGCCCCCGAGGACGAACGGCCCCTGCGGCAGCTCGTAGATGAAATCGGCTGGCTGTTGGGAATTCAGTTTTCATTGCAGGTCCTGCCGTCGCGGGGCAACGGTGTGTCTGCGGTCCTGGCCGGTTTTGAGCAATCAGTCTGGCAACGAGGGCGAGAATTGCTGGCCGCGCAGCGCGAAGTCCAGCTCCCCGAACGGGCTGAGATTGTCGTGATTTCCATTGATGCCGATGCCGCGGGGCACGGGTGGGAGCAGGTGGGGGCCGCTTTGGCAACCGCGCGCAGTCTCGTGATGCGCGGCGGAAAAGTGGTCATTCTCTCCGAATTGAACGGGGCCTGTAGCGATCTGTCGGACGGCATGCAGATGGTCCGTAACTGTCGCTCGCCGCGCGAAGCTTTAAAGCCCCTGCGCGATCAGGTCCCCCCAGATTTTCTGCCGGCCACGCAATTGGCCCAGATGGCAGACTGGGCCAAGATCTACTTGTTGAGTCATCTCGATTCGGCACTGGTGGAGGACCTGTTCATGATACCGCTCGATAACGAACAGGAAGTCTCACGGCTGCTGTCAGGTCAAGCGGCGTGTGCTTTGATCGAAGGTGCGCAGCACACTCACGGCAGGCTCCAGACGTCGGATGCCGACGAGTAAATCCGGATCGAAATAAGTCACTCGCTGGCGGGCCTCATAGGCGAAAACTTGCGCCAGGAGTTCCCCCGCGTTTTTCGTACCGGGGATGGACACTCCTGCTTCACTGTCCAGGGTAGTCGAATCCCAAGACGGGCAGGAGTGCCCGGCTTACGGTCGACGGTCCGCGACATCAGGGGCCAAACTTCCGCGGTGGTTGCCCCGGTTTCGGTGGCTGCGGTTTGGCGATCGGCGCTGGCGGGGGACTCGATTTCACGGATGAGTCGGGCAACGTCTTTCGCTCGCGGCGCAGTTTCACGATTTCGTCCGGAGCAATCAGGAACGTCCCCTTTCGAAAAACGGCCCGAATTTTTCCGAGATCGATCAGAGCGCGGATCTCGTTCTCTGGAATTCCGAACTCAGCGGCGACTTCACGCAGGGTCTTGGTGGGAAGCGGCATATCAATCGATCCTGGGGAGTATTACGACTTCACAACTTCGCGATGAATTGCCGGAACTGCCCGGCCTGGGCAGAGCCCGTATCGCAAACGGCGGTGACCGGCAGCGAGCAGGTCGTGCGGGCCACGTATGCAATCTATGTTACGGCAGTTCGTACAGCATTCAAATCTGCAGTACCAAAAAAGACGGGTTTCCGGCAATTCGTTCACCGGTTTCGCCGGAGGCTGATATAATCGCCGCGTGCCTGATGGGCAATGTCCAGATGTAACGGATGAGGGCTCCCACCGTGATCTGCTGTCGACCGCCGAACATCGCGCGTCATCCTGAGTGGACGGCGCTGACATTCTTGCCGTATATCGGTTGGGCGCTGGCATTTGGCAGCTGGTGCGCGGCTCAGGAGCCCGGCCAGAATGCTCCGGCCCCGGTGGCCGTCTCAGAACAGCAGTCTGCGGACAGGATTCGCAGTTTTGTTACTCGACATTGTGTCGAATGCCATCGCGGGGAGCAGGCCAAACGAAACTTGCGTCTCGATCAATTGGCCTTCGCCCTGAAGGACGAAGCAGATCGCAAGGCCTGGCACAGTGTACTCCAGCAACTGCAGGAGGGGACGATGCCGCCCCCCTCGAAACCCCGCCCGGCAGCGGACGAATTGCGTGACGTATCGAGTTTGATTGCCACGCGGTTGGCGGCTGCCATGGGCGAGCAGCGTGCAGGGCAGGGGCGGGTTGTTCTGCGGCGTCTCAATCGAGGCGAATATGAAAATACCGTACGCGACCTGTTACTGGTGAATTCCAGTCTGCAGGACATGTTGCCGATCGATACCGCGTCGCATGGATTCGACAACGTGGGCGACGCCCTGCACACTTCGTCGTTCCTGCTGGAACGCTATCTGGAAGCCGCCGACATCGCGCTCAATCAGGCGATCGCCAACAGGCCGCAGCCGCCTGTGATCAAGAGACGTTACAGCCTGACCGAGACTCATCAGGTGAAGTCGACGACCGAACGGGTGCACCGGAAATCTGATGATGGACGCGTTGTCCTGTTCAGTTCGTCCCCCTGGCAGGCTGTCGGTCTGTCTCCATTCTATCCACCCGACCGCGGCAGTTATCGCTTCAGGATCTCGGCATCAGCCATCCAAAGTTCCGGGAAGCCGATCGTCTTTCGAGTGCTCAGTGGCGGCGGTGGCATGGGCGGGGCCAAGCCACATCTGGTCAATTATTTCGACGCGCCTGCTGATGCGCCGACAGTCATCGAATTCATCGATTACATGGAGCCCCGAACGTCGATTTCCATTCTGCCTTACGGGTTGCCTGCGGCTCAAGTGGTCGACAAGATTGGAGCCGAGACCTATGACGGACCAGGATTAGCGATTGACTGGATCGAAGTGGAAGGACCCCTCAATGATGTCTGGCCGCCGGAAAGTCATCGACGAATGTTCGGCGATCTGGCCCAGGTCAAGTCGCCCATCTACAACGACAGCAGTCGAGTCGAAGTTGTCTCTCAGGCGCCCCAGGATGATGCCCGGCGGATCCTTCGCACATTTGCCCGACGGGCCTTTCGGAGGTCGGTGAAGGACGCTGAATTGCAACCCTACCTGGACTTGGTTCAGGCCAAGTTGGATTCCGGACAGTCGTTCGAACCGGCCATGCGGGTGGGGTTGTCGGCGGTCATGATTTCACCGGAGTTCTTGTTTCTCCGCGAAGCTCCGGGGCGCCTGGATGATTTCTCGCTCGCCAGCCGGCTGTCGTATTTCCTGTGGAGTTCGATGCCGGATGACGCATTACTGGACCTGGCCGAAGCGGGCAAGCTGTCCCAGCCAGAGGTCTTACGCGCTCAGGTAGAACGCTTGCTGCAGCACCCCAGGGCCGAGGCGTTTACCAGGAACTTCGTGGGGCAATGGTTGCGGCTGCGGGACATTGATTTCACGGTACCCAGCCACATTCTGTACCCCGATTTCGATGGCATGCTGCAGACGTCGATGGTGCGTGAGACGGAGTTGTTCTTTACGGAATTGCTGAAAGATGATCTGAGCCTCACCAACTTCATTGCCTCCGATTTCACGATGTTGAATGGACGACTGGCGAAGCATTACGGCATTCCCGGCGTCGAGGGGTTTGCGTTCCACAAGACGACGTTGCCTGCAGGCAGCCATCGGGGTGGAGTGTTGACCATGGCCAGCGTGCTGAAAGTGACCGCGAATGGCACCAGCACCTCTCCGGTTGTACGCGGCGCGTGGGTCCTTGATCGCATCCTGGGGATTCCTCCACCGAAACCACCAGAAAATATCGCCGCGCTGGAGCCGGATACTCGTGGTGCCACGACGATTCGCGAGCAACTGGCCAGGCATCGCGAAATCGAGTCGTGTGCCGGCTGCCACCGGCTGATCGATCCACCTGGATTCGCGCTGGAAAGTTTTGATGTCATCGGCGGCTGGCGCGAGTACTACCGCACGACAGGGAACGGGAAACCAGTGACCGTTGACGGGCGTCGGATGCACTATCTGCAGGGGCCCAAAGTCGATCCAGCAGATGTCTTGCTCGACGGTCGTGCCTTTCAAAACAGCGATGAACTCAAACAATTGCTGTTGGCGGACAAGGACCAGTTTGCGCGGAGTCTGACAACCAAGCTGTTGACCTACGCCACCGGCGGTGCGCCGGAGGTGGTTGATCAACCGCAGATCGACGCGATTGTCGCCACTGTTCGCGAACAGAACTATGGCTTCCGGAGTTTAGTTCACGCCATCGTGGCGAGTGAGTTGTTTCGCAACAAGTGACGGGGGCGGCTGGGAAGTCGGTTGACTGCGAGTTGCAGTGGCCTGCCAGGAAGTACCGGGGAACGGGGACGGCGGCGGTTAACGAGGAAGATCACAATGAAGATCAAACGGCGACAGTTTTTGCGGGCGGGCGGTGTGGCCATCGGTCTACCGTTGCTGGATTCACTGTTGCCGCGGCTGCGAGCTGGCGATAAGCCGGCACCGGCTCCGCGGCGTATGGTATGTATCTGCACTCCCCTGGGGGTCCATCCGCCATACTTCTTCCCGGAGAAAACCGGGCGTGACTATGAAATGCCCGCGTACCTTATGCCGCTTGAAAAGTTCCGCGACGACTTCACCGTCATTTCGGGACTGTCTCATCCGGAAGTCGGTTCGAGTCATGATTCGATCTACAGCTTCTTGACAGCGGCACCACATCCTGAAATTCGTGGTGGCTTTCGCAACAGCATCTCGCTCGATCAACTGGCTGCCGAACACATCGGGGGGCAGACCCGTTTTTCCAGTCTGTCACTGTCTGCCGAGGGATTCGGACTCTCCTGGACTCGCAGCGGGGCGCTGGTACCGCCTGACCTGTGGCCAGCAGCGATTTTCGCCAGGCTGTTCTTGGATGGCCGCCCTGATCAGGTCGCCGCCGAGGCCCGGCGCCTGAGTAACGGACAAAGTATCCTCGACCTGGTGGGAGCGCAGTCGAAACAGCTGCAACCCGTGCTGGGGGTGCGCGATCGCGAGAAACTTGACGAGTATTTCACCAGCGTACGGGAACTCGAACAGCGGATGGTGACGGCCGAGCAATGGTCGAAGCGACCGAAGCCGAGGGTGCAGGCTCAACCACCCCAGAACAACATGAATTCGGCCGACTTGATCGGCAAGAACCGGTTGATGTTCGACCTGATCCATCTGGCACTGCAGACTGATTCGACTCGGTTAATCACCATGTTATTGTTGGGCACCAGCCTGGTCCCTCCGATTCCTGGCGTGTCATTGGGGCATCATGACTTGTCGCACCACGGACAGGATCCGAAGAAAATTGAACAGTTGAAGACCGTCGAAATCGAGAAAATGAAGACGGTCGCAGAATTGCTGACCAAGCTGCAGAACACTGAGGAGCAAGGGGAGACGTTGCTCGACCGCACGATGGTCTTTTTCAGCAGCAACCTGGGCAATGCGGCAAATCATTCGACGAAGAACCTGCCGGTCCTGTTTGCGGGGGGCGGTTTCAGGCATGGCCAGCATCTGGCATTCGACCCCAGCAGATCTCATCCCTTGAGTAACCTGTATGTGTCCATGCTCAATCGACTGGGAATTGAAACGGATCGGTTTGGTTCGAGCACTGGAACGCTGATGGGTTTGGAACAGAAAGGGGATTAGCCCGAATGTCCAGGTCAGGACTTTAAAATCCGGAGTCTTGCTGACAGATCGTCAAGGGTGTGGGGGGCATTTCCCGCCAGCGATGATTGCCCCGCTTCGGCGTTGAAACTATAGTGGCCAGCAGCATTCACTAGGGAATGCTGTTGCGTTGATGTCACCCTCTCCTGCGGAGAAAGAGCCCAAAATGTCGCTGCCGGCCTGGTTTGAGGAACTGAAGAAGTTCGATACGCCCACGATTTGCAATGCCATCGAATTATTCGATGTGCGACCACGCAACGTGGGCTTTATGAATGACACGATTAAAGCCTGTTTTCCCAAGATGCCCCCGATGGTCGGGTATGCCGTGACGTCGACGTTCCGCAGCATGGCGCCCCCCCGTGGAGGCGATGTTTACGCCAGCATGAGCGATCAGGTCGCGTCGTATGCCAAGCTGCCGGGGCCCGCAGTCATGGTGTATCAGGACCTGGATGTGCCCATCGTGTCGGCGACGTTTGGCGAAGTCATGTGCTCGACGTACAAGGCGTTCGGTGCCGCAGGGCTGATTACCTCGGGCGGTGGCCGCGATCTCGACCAGGTCGAGGCCCTGGGCTTCCCGACGTTCACCAGCGGGGCGATCTGCTCGCACGGCTATTGCCACACGCTGGCCGTCAATATTCCCGTGGTCGTCGGTGGGATCTGCATTTATCCCGGTGATCTGATTCACGGCGATCTCAATGGCGTCTCCACGATTCCCCACGAGATTGCCTCGGAAGTACCGGATGTCTGCCGTGAATTGATGACGGCCGAGCAAATCATTCTCGACTACTTGAAGTCCCCCAATATCACCCCGGCTGGCTTCGGCGAAGCTCGCAAGGCGTGTGGAGAAATGATGGCCGCTACGGGGCGTCGGCTGAAGAAGAAATAATTGCGGCAACAGTCAGCATCAAAAACAAACAGACTTACGCAGCGTGAAGTTCGCCGCGTAAGTCTGTTTTACTGCCAATATCTCTCCCTGATTATGCGGTCAGGCAGAGCGGGAATTCAACAAACGCAAGGCCTTGAAGACGAACTCGTATTCGAACAGGAAGACATAGGCCTGGCCGCGCAGGCCGGATTGTCGTTGAGCGGCTTTCTTTTCCGCTGCCGGCTTCTCTTCGGGCTTCTTTTCTTCAGGCTTTTGTTCGGGAGCCTTTTCTTCGGTCTTGCCGCTGAGCTGGGCGTCGATGTATTCCAGCCCCTTGTTGAGCTGACGATCGACGAAATCACTCTTGGGAAGTTCCTTGTCGGTCAGGACGTCGCGGCTGCGGCGGTATTCGTCGTACTTTTTCAACTCTTCAATTGGTAACACGACTCGGTAGCCGTCGTTCGGCATGACACCCCATTCGTCACCCTCTTTCGCACCGGGGAAGCGATGGATGTTCTTGCCGTTGGGGCGATGGTAGCTGGCCGTCGTCAACTTCAAGGCCGATTTGCCTTGTTCCATCTCGATCACGTTCTGCACACTGCCTTTGCCCCAGGTACGATCGCCAACGATCACGGCGCGATTGTTATCCTGCAGGCAGGCGCTGACGATCTCGCTGGCCGAGGCGCTATAGCCGTTAACCAGTACGACCATCGGAAATCCCGAGAAGGTATCAGGCTTGTGGGCTTTCCACTCGCGTTCTTCCGTGTTGCGGCCCTTGGTGCTGACGATCTTGCCCTCGTCGACAAACATATCCGACACTTCCGTCGCAGCCGACAACAGTCCGCCCGGGTTAAATCGCAAGTCGAGGACCAGGGCCTTCATGCCCGCTTCTTTCAACGAGGTCAGTGCCTGCTTAAGTTCCTTGACCGTATCGCGGCTGAATGAGGAGAGTCGGACATAGCCGATTTTCTTCTCGGGGTTCAGCATGAATTCCCAGGTGCCATCAGGCTTGTAGCGATCACCGAGGACGCTCGAGACATGAACCATTTCACGCATGACGGTCAGTTCTTCAATCGCCGTGCCACCCAGGTGCACCACGCCCAGCTTGACCGGCACGCCCGCCTTGCCCTTCAGACGTTTGACTGCCTTTTCGAGATCGTAATCGTGCGTCGTTTCGCCTTCGATCTGCATGATCAGGTCACCGGCGCGGATCCCCGCCTTGTAGGCCGGGCTGCCGGGCAATGGAGTCAGGACCTGTAATCGATTCTGAGAATCGAGACCAACCTGAATGCCAATGCCGCCAAATTCCTGTTCGACCTGCGAATTGAACCGCGCGAGATCGTCAGGGCTGATGTAATTGGAATAGGGGTCAAGCCGGTCCAGCATGCCCCGCAGCGCCGCCTCAACAAGTTCTCGTTTGCTGACTTCCTTCACGTAAAAACGATCGACTTGATCGAATGAGTCGATCAGCAATCGCATCGATTCGAACAGTTCCTCTTCCTGCGAGGCGGCCCGCACATTGGAAGCCGTCCAGCTCAAACACACGGTCGCCGCCATTATGGCTACGATGAATCTCGCACGCAGCATCGCTTGCTCCCTGGAAGTACGTCGCTTCAAGAATCCTAACCTGTTTGATTCTATGTGGTATCGGCAATCCGAGCAAGCTGTTTTGCGACTCAACGGCGGGTTGATCCCGCCTCGGATGGGACGGGGCCCCCGTTCTACGACGGCAGACCGCCTATTTCTTCGCATCGACCAGTTTCAGGAAGCGGTTCACTCGGCTTTCGACAACATCCAGGCTCTTGTTCCAGAATTCGGCAGTTGTCAGGTCATAGCCCAGCGTCGACTGTACGGCCTGTTCGGCATCCTGGCATCCGGTTGCCACCAGCAACTTCCGATAGCGTTCCGGGAAGTTGTCCGTTTTGCCGCCGGCCTCATTCGCCAGGGCGTAAGCACCGAGTGACAGCAGGTAACCGAACGTGTAGGGGAAGTTGTAGAACGGGAGGCCGCTGATATAGAAGTGCAGCTTGGAAACCCAGAAGCGTCCGTTGTAGCCGTCCTCAGCCAGGGCACCGCAATAAGCTTCGCGCTGCGCTGCGACCATCAACTCCGACAGGCGGGTCGCGCTAACTTCACCACTGGCACGCTCCACATGGAAATTGTTCTCGAAGATAAAGCGGCAGTGGATGTTCATCAGGAACGCCATCGCGTCCGACAGCATGTTATCCAGCAGTCCAATTTGCTCGTCGGGCGATTCGCACTGGGCGAGGCGCTCTTCTGCCAGCACGCATTCCGCGAATGTCGATGCCGTTTCCGCGAGGTTCATCGGATAGTCTTGCAGCACCAGCGGTTGATCTCGCAGAACCCACGAATGATAGGCGTGTCCGAGTTCATGCGCCAGCGTGGACATGCTGTCCTCACTGTTGGTGTAGGTCATGAAGATGCGGGATTCACCCTTGCCCGGGAATCCGGTGCAGAAGCCCCCCTGTCGTTTGCCCGAGCGATTTTCACCTTCGACCCAGCGCTGTTCTGCGGCCATCCTGGCGAAGTCGCCAAAATCGGGGCTGAAGCCTGTAAAGGTTCTCACAATGTGCGAGATGGCTTCGTCGTAGGGAATCTCTTCACTTTTGCCAGGCGTCTTGGCAACAGGGTAGGGGGCGCTCTGGTCGAACCAGGACAGCTGTTTTACGCCGAGTGCCGCAGCCTTTTTCTCGCAATATTTCAGCAACATTCCCTTACGCCTGGAAATCGCGTCCCACATGGCATTCAGGGTTTCGCGAGTCATGCGATTATGTCGCAGGGGGAGATCGAGATGATCTTTGACACCCAGTCGACGATAAATTGCAAGGCGGGTTCCGGACAGATGATTCAAGGCGTCTGCACAGGAGTCCTCGATCTTGCCCCAAGCCTTGTCTGCCGCGTAAAAATTGTTCTCACGATTGAATCGGTCAGGCATATCAAAGCGCACCTGCCCGACCGATTTCTCGACCAGATCCCCTTTCTCCATGACCGTAATCCGCAGTTCACCCGACAGCCGATCGTAGAGGCGGCCCCAGGCGTGGATTCCATCAACGGCCAGATCGGCGGCCAGCAGTTCCTGTTCTTTCGGCAGTCGAAAGGCGGCGTTGCGGCGGTGCGACTGCAGGAAGTACGCGACTTTTTGAAGTGCCGGATGAGCCGCGACGAACTGCGTGAAATCGGAGTCCGTAGCTGCCTTCAACGCAAAGTCGATATTGGTGGAGACTCGTTCCCGTTGCGGATCAAGTGCGGACAGTGTCGCTTCGAGTTGCTGATACGACTTGTTCGTGGCGTCCTCGGCCGCATAGCAGCCGATGAGCGCCCGCAAGTCGATCGATCGCGTTTCGACTCGTTCGAATTCCGTCAGAAATTCGACCCAGAACGCAACTGATCCGGCAGTATCGCCGACTGCCGGCAATTGGTCAGATCGCGTCGCCAACTGGTCCAGATCTTCCCGGTACTTGGCAAGCAGAGTCTGGAATTCCTGGGTGCTCGGGTGGGGTAGCAAGGAGAGCAGGTCCCACTTTTGCGAATACGTGGCAGACATGTTTACAACCTTATTGCGATGTTCGGATTGACATGCGAATTGATGGAGCGGATCCAGATGTGCCCCATCTCGTCTAGGCGGGCGATCTTCTGAATCTCACGGACCTAAAGCACCTGCAGGACCTCGGGCCTGATGGCACACGGATGACCTTGTCACCATGAGTTTGCGTATGAATTCAGAATGGTTACTTTGGAGTTTGCACAGCTTGTGGCGGAATTTCACGCAACCAGATATTGCGATAGCGGATCGGATTGCCATGAAATTGCAGCTGAATCGGCAGCTTGTCGGCATGCGGACTGTAGGCCGGCGCCTTGTCGTAGAAAGTTCCGCCGAGCAACTCCGAATGGTTCTGCACGAGAACGCCGTTGTGCAACACGGTCAGATAAGCGGACTTCGTGACCTTCCCCTCGGCATCAAATTTCGGGGCCGTGAACACGATGTCGTAGGTCTGCCATTCGCCCGGTTTGCGGCAGGCGTTCACAAGTGGCGGAAACTGCTTGTAGATGCCCCCGCACTGACCGTCGAAATAGGTCTTGTTGTCGTACGAGTCGAGGATCTGGACCTCATAGGTTCCCATGAAATAGACGCCACTGTTGCCGCGGCCCTGACCCGTCCCTTTCACTTCCGCCGGCGTTGCAAATTCCAGATGCAACTGGCAATCGCCGAAGCCGGCCTTGGTGGTGATGCTGCCACCGTCGGCGATGGCCTGACCCTCTTCGATCTTCCACTTCTCGCCGCCGTTCCACTGCGACAGGTCTTTCCCGTCAAACAGCACGATCGCATCAGAGGGATGACCTCCAGCCTGACCGGGATCAATCACCTTGGGTTCGACCCACATGATGCCGCTCACATATTCGGTCACGAAGGCTCCCTCGACGGTATAGGAGGAACATAGTCCCAGGAGAATACAGAGTACTCCAGCCCGACCAATTTTACCCAAGCCGATGCGCATCGCATGATCTCCCATTTGGCAACACATAGAGACGCAGGGGTTCACCGCTGCCTGCGTGAGACGCAAATATAGCAACCGACTATCGTCTGGGCCACCACGAGCGACTTGTTGAGGTTGTTGCCGATTTGGTTCCAGGGATGTGTTGATCCTGCCTATTGCTTGTTCAAATCAGACAATGTGGGGCGGCTGGTTCTGCCAGTGCGTTTATCGCGAGTCAAATGACGAATGCCGCCGGGAGACCCCCGGGTACCTCGTTTTGCGTCTTAGAATTGCCTAGAATCGGCATCGAACTGTTGACCATGCCCCGTTCACCGGCGATCCACGAACTAACGTCATGACCTTCTTCCGCTTGCTGCTGCGTACCGTTCAATATCACCGCCAATCCAGTATTGCGGTGCTGCTGGGGGTGATGATTGCGACCGCTGTTATCTGTGGCGCCTTGATCGTTGGCGACTCGGTGCGCGAGAGCCTCCGGCTGATGACGCTCGCCCGATTGGGGCAGATTGATCATGCTCTGCAGAGCCCCCGCTTTTTTCGCGAGGAACTGTCAACAGATCTGAGCAAATTGCCGCAGTTTCAAACGGACTTTACCGAAGCGGCCCCGGCCATTTCGCTGGTCTGTGGTTTGCAGCATGCGGCCGGGGCCAAAGGGGGCGTGACCCCCGGTGCCGGCACTGACATCACGCGGGCGGGCAAGGTCAATCTGTTTGGAATTGATGATCGCTTCTGGAAGCTGACTGATCATGCCGAGTATGTCCCGCCGGTTGATAACGAAGTGGTTCTCTCCCATCGAGTGGCCGAACAGTTGTCGGCGGCAGTGGGCGACGATGTTTCGCTCTGGCTGGAGATTCCGAGCACGGTGCCGCGCGAATCGCTGCTGGGGAAACGCGAAGCCGGAACGCTCCAGCTGACATTGAAGGTGAAGTCGATTCTGCCCGAGGCTCTGGGACTGGGGCGACTGGGATTGCGACCGAATCAGCAATTGCCGCTCAATGCGTTCGTCGCTCTGAGAACGCTACAGGATGCCTTGAAACTTAACGAAGTTAAACCCTCGTTTCGTGATCGCACGGGGGCTCCTGCGCGGATCAACACGTTGTTTGTCGCTGGTCGCACCGACTTGGGACGCTCGGAATCGGGAGCCGAACATCTGACGACGATGCTCTCGTCGACGTTGCAGTTGCGAGACCTCGATCTGCGTATTGTCGATCACGAACAGCGCGGCTACTTCGCGCTGGAGAGTTTTCGCATGATCCTGGAAGATCAGGTCGCCGACCTGGCTCTCGAGATGGCTGCTGAACGGGAAATTCCGACCTCTCCGGCCTATGTCTATCTTGCCAATGAGTTGAGCACGGCAAAATCCGATAAAACGTTCTCGATGTATTCGGTGATTGCCGGACTGGACTTTCAGGACAAGCCCCCCTTCGGCCCGTACGAATTCATCGGTCCTGCTCCGAAAGTTCCGCTGGCGGAGAATGAGATCGTCATCAACGAATGGCTGGCCGAAGATCTGCAGGCGAAGCTGGGCGATACGGTGAAGGTGAAGTACCACCTGGTGGGATCACGCGGTGAGATTCCGGAGACCAGCAAAGACTTCAAGCTTGTGGGAATCTTAAATTTTGAGGAGCATTCTCTGGCCCGCGATCGCGGTGTGACTCCCGAGGTCAAGGGAATCACCGACGTCAAAACGCTTGATAAGTGGGACGAGCCATTCCCGATGAATAACGCGCGGATCACCGATCGCGACCACGCGTATTGGAATCTGTATCGTGCGACACCGAAGGCCTTCGTGAGCCTGGCCACGGCCCAGAAATTATGGCGCAGCCGTTATGGGAAACTGACATCCCTGCGTATCGCACGGCTTCCCGGGCAGGACGGGCAGAAGATGGAAGCGCTCGCGGGCAACATGCTGTTGCAGGGATTACCCCTGGATCGCCTGGGGCTGGCATTTGTTCCCGTGAAGGCGCTGGGCTTGCAAGCCGCGAGCGGGACGACCGATTTCGGCGGATTGTTTATTGGATTCAGTTTCTTCCTGATTGTCTCGGCGGCCATTCTGGTGCGTCTGTTGTTCAAGCTGGGGATTGAACGCCGGGCTGCGGAAGTGGGGTTGCTGCAGGCCGTGGGATTCGCGCCCAATCGGGTCGCTCGACTGCTGTTTCTGGAAGGTCTGTTCATCGTTGTCGCTGGTTCGCTGCTGGGACTGCTGGCAGGAATTGGATATGCGTCATTGATGATCTACGGTTTGAAAACGTGGTGGGTGAAAGCGATCGGTACGAAGTTCCTTGTAGTGTCGGTGCAGCCGGTCAGCCTGGTCATGGGCTTCCTCATTTCCTGTCTCGTCGCGGGCTTTGCCGTGTGGCGCGCATTTGGCCAACTGCAGGCGGTGTCAGTACGTGGCCTGCTGGGTGGGCAGGCGCATCCGGAAATCACCTTGAAGAATGCCGCACAAACCAATCGCCGATCCTTGCGGCGATTGGCGATCAGCAGCACGCTCGCCGTGTTGTTAATTGTCGGGAGCGTGTTGGGACTCATTCCTGATACCCAGGGGCTGGGCCCGTTATCATGGCGCACCGTCGCCTTCTTCCTGGGGGGCATGAGCAGTCTGGTGGCCGGCCTGTCCGCGTTGTCGTGGTGGCTGGATCGAGATCACGGGCAGGCAGTTCGTGGAAGCGGACTGCTCGGTTTGATCCGGCTCAGCTTGCGCAACGCCAGCCGCAATCGATCTCGGAGCGTCTTGACTGTGTGGTTAATTGCCTCGGCGACGTTCCTGATCGTGGCCGTGGCCGCTGGTCAACGTAATCCCGCCAAAGAAACGCCGGAGAAGTTCTCGGGCAATGGCGGATTTACGCTGGTTGCAGAGAGCTCGCAACCTATTCTGTTCGACCTCAATACCGCTGCTGGGCGGGGCAAGCTCAATTTGACGGATGCCGTAGCTGAGGCGATCTGGAAGGAAGCTCAACCGAAGATCTATCCCTTCCGGGTGAAGCCGGGTGACGAAGCGAGCTGCCTGAATATCTATCAGTCGCAGCTGCCGACAGTATTAGGGGCTCCTCGCGAGTTAATCGAACGTGGCGGCTTTCGCTTTGTAGGTATGAGTCAGCCCAATCCCTGGACGGTCCTCAATGAGAAACCCGAGTCGGGGGCGGTGCCCGTACTGGGGGATATGAATACGCTGATGTATAGTCTGCATAAAGGCGTGGGGGTCAAGCTGGGAGTTCCCAATGATCAGGAAGCGCAACATCAATTGCAGATTGCCGGCATGTTCGACGGCGCTGTGTTTCAGGGAGTCCTGGTTGCCTCAGAGGAGCGCTTCCTGGAAGTCTTTCCAGAGCAGGTTGGTTTCCAGTACTTTCTGATTGAAGTGGCCCCCGAACACGCCGCAAAACTCTCCACGCTATTAGAGACCCGGCTCGAACCGTTCGGCTTTGATGCCGAGCGAGTGGCTGATCGATTGGCCGATTTCCTGGCTGTGCAAAATACGTATCTGTCGACATTCCAGACCCTGGGCGGCCTGGGCTTGTTACTGGGGACACTCGGACTCGGCGCGGTCATGCTGCGTAATGTACTGGAACGTCGATCGGAAATTGCACTTCTCAAGTCGATCGGATTTACGAGTCGGCAAACTGCCGTCCTGGTGCTCAGCGAGAACTCCGTGTTGTTGATGTGGGGATTGGCTGTGGGGACAGTCTCGGCGTTATTGGCGATGTTACCGCATTTGCTGAGCGTTGGTGGAGATTTCCCCTGGGACGATGCGGCACTAATGCTGATTGCGGTGGCGGTGGCCGGGACGCTGGCGGCCTTAGTTGCGGTTCGCTCGGCCGTACGTTTGCCGACCTTGGAAACGTTGCGGCGCGAGATTTAACGCGACGAGTATTGAACTGTCCGGTAAGGGCCAGAAATCATGTCACCGCCAGTGCAACGGGGAAGACGCCTCTTTCTGATTCTTGCCGGATTGGTCGTCGTTCTAAAATTGATCCCTGTTGGCCTGACACTGTCGCATGGTTTCACCAATGTCAACTGGCTGCATGGTGTCGTGCTGCCGATTTCGTTAGCGATGTGCGTGGCTTATCTGTGGGAAGGAGAGAAATGGCTGATTTGGCTGGTCTCGCTGGCTTGTGTTGTGGCTGGCGGAAGCCAACTTTTTGCCTGCATTTACCTGGTAGTCTCACTGGCCTGGATGACTCCATTCAAGGCGGCCTGGTTGTTCTTCATGTTGGCGCAACCAACAGTTCTGCTGCTGGGTGTGCCCGGTGCCATTAACATGACGGCGGGCCTGTTGTTCCTGTTGTCGCCCAGCCTGAAGGCCTTCTTTCAGTATCAGCGCGAGACTCACGCGGATTTCGAATAGCGGGTTCAATATGGCCGGTCAATCTGATATTCGTGCCACCGCAACGATACCAGGTCGTGAATCGAAGGTGTCATCACAGTCGAGGCCGGCCAGGTTCTGGAAAAACCTTCGCTGGGCAACTTGCGCGTGGCGTCCAGGCCCAGCTTTGAGCCAATCCCTGGAATCGGTGTGGCATGGTCGGCGGGCGAACACGGTCCTTCGCCGAGAATCACATCGCGGCTCGGATGCAGGTTGCTGGCCACGTGGAACCAGATATCGTTCCAGTTCTCCAGGCCGACGTCGCCATCGACGATGACAATCAGCTTGCTGAACATGGTGAGTTGATGTCCCCACAAGGCGTGCAGCACCTTCCGGACTTGCTGCGGGTATGTTTTATGGATACTGACCAGGCAAATTTGCTCGTTGGCTGTTTCCTGCAAGAGGCGGAAATCGACCAGTTCTGGAATCGTGAGCTTCAATAGTGGCAGAGCCAATTTGGCGTACATCTGCAAGAGGGCCGTATCCTCCATTGGCGGCCGGCCGGGGACGTTCTGCGTCAGGACTGGATTGCCGCGGTGTGTCAGCGTTGTGATATGGAACACCGGGACATCCATGGGAATGCTGTAGCTTCCGGTGTGTTGCCCGTATGATCCGCCGCGCACTGGTACTTCCTGTGCATCGATATAACCTTCGAGGACAATTTCCGCACCGGCTGGGATCTCCAGATCGACTTGCCGGCCGCGGACTACTTCCAGTGCCTTGCCGCGCAGGCAGCCGCCGAATGCCAAGGGGTCAGTCTGAGGGGGCCGTGGCGCCTTGGTTAAGAATTGCCAAGTTGGATCGCCGCCGAAGGCCACGGCCAGGGGCAAATGCGAACCGAGTTGCAAATGCTCCTGTAATAATTGATGCGCGGCATGGTGCGGATGCCAGTGGACCCCCAGACTGCTGCGATCCAGTATTTGAAACGGGATCGACTCGATATACCGCTCGCCGGTTTGCGGGTGCTTGCTGAGGACCACGCCTCCGTGCAGGAAGCGGCCCGCATCATCAGGCCAGGCCTGCAGCGCAGGTAGCTCGCGCAGATCGATGTCGCGGCCCACTTTAACGACCTGCTGGCAAAGCCCCGTCTTCACTGCCACCGGCTTCCAAGGGGAATTGACCGCGGCATTGCCCACGATCTTCAGCTTCTGGAACCATGACTCGGGCGTCTCGGGACGCGCCGAGCCCATCAGACGCTCCTGCAACTCATCCCAGGATTTCAGACCCAACGCGCGGTAGATGCGACGCTGATTGCCCAGCAGGTTTACGACGAGCGGCAAGGGACAGCCGCGGATGTGTTCAAACATCAGGGCGGGGCCGCCACCGGGTTGCTGACAGACCCGATCGACGATCTCGGTTACTTCCAGATGTGGATCGACTTCTGCGGAGATCCGGCGCAGTTCGCCATCATCTTGCAGATGCGCAATAAAGTCCGGGAGATTCTCGTACGGCATAAGGCAGGCTCCGAGCAACTATCGAGGACCCTGCTTCTCAATCCGTCAAGGTGCGAGAAGCCTCCATAGTGCACGACGCGCATGGTATCGATTCTGGTCCTGCCACAACAAGCAAGGACTATCAGGGAATGGCGAAATCCAACGATCATTCGCCGGTATGAATCGTTAGCGCGCGACACACCGGTGGATGTGTTGCTGAGAATTGACCACGACATTCGTTGGACTCGTAAGCGTGCTGCTTCGTCGTTAGCACCATCGTCCCGCAACATGATGTCGACTGCGTTTCCAGGCACATCATGCCCCTCAACGTACTCTCCAGCTTACGTGAATTGAAGCGCTCTGTTACAGCTGTCTGAACGATCTTGAAAATCTATGCGTTTACCGCTTGCACATGCCCCTTGCGCGGTGCACAATGAGCGACCGTTCGCGACTGCTCTTCGGGCCATTTGGGCAATCAGTCTAACTGTGGCTTGCGGGATCACCTGGTGATCGGCATCAGCGATGCGGGTCGCAGACTCGTACGAGGTATGTGTATCCACGGGGCACCGGATTCACTGCTCTTTAAAGGGATTCAATTGATGCGAATCTACACGCGTGGCGAGAACCAAAGTCTGCTGATCGATCACGAGATCGTTGTCACAGTTTTGGCCATCTATCCCGATCACGTCAGGGTCCGGATTCACTCGCCCCGTCATGAGCCCGCGACTTGGGAGTCAGATCTGTTTCTGCCCGATGACGTGCCCGATGATGTGTCTGTAGAGTCACTTGAGCTGGAGCTGATCGTCAACGGTTCTCTAGCCGCAAACTGAGGGGCCCGGATGGCCACCTCTCCCTATGCGACAAGTGAGCATCACGACTTCGTGGCCGCGAGCCGCGAAGCGTTGAACTCGCCGAACCTGCAGACGGCACTCAATCGTCTCGGTGAGACGCTGGCAGCGGGGAACCGGGCTGCGTTTGAGAAGCTGCCCGGGTCGTCGTTATTGCGGGATAAAGCTCGCGCGATTAAAGACCATACTCTGGCGCACCTCGATCAATACATCGAGGAACTCGAGCGAGCGGTTATCGCCCGTGGGGGTCACGTTCACTTCGCCGCAGATGCTGCCGACGCTCAGCAGATCGTGGCTGCGATCGCCCGCCAATCTGGGGTCAAACGGATTGTCAAATCCAAGTCGATGGTGACGGAAGAAATTCATCTCAACCACCATCTGGAGCAAGCCGGCTTTGAAGTCACCGAAACCGATTTCGGCGAGTATATCATTCAACTGGCAGGCGAACGTCCCTCGCATATCGTGGC
This sequence comes from uncultured Planctomicrobium sp., assembly GCA_964596215.1. Taxonomy (GTDB): domain Bacteria; phylum Planctomycetota; class Planctomycetia; order Planctomycetales; family Planctomycetaceae; genus JAKFVC01. The sequence continues at coordinate 22,705 of CAZQUW010000066.1, forward strand.
GCCGGTTGTGCATAAGACCGTCGAAGAAGTCGCCGAGATCATGAATCGGCGGCTGCACAGCGATACCCCCGCGGATGCCAAGGCGCTGGCGGGATTGGCCCGACGAAAGTTGCGAGCCAAGTTCGCTGAGTCCGAGATGGGGATCACCGGCGGTAATTTTCTGGT
>CAZQUW010000066.1:22969-26760 GCA_964596215.1 uncultured Planctomicrobium sp.
AATGGTCGTACGAAAATCCTTGGCAGTCCGATGCGTGAGAGCCTGTTTTGCATCCGGTGCGGCGCCTGTCTGAATGCCTGTCCGGTCTATCGCAAAATTGGTGGTCACGCCTATGGCGGGATTTACTCCGGCCCGATCGGTGCTGTCCTGACGCCGTTGTTCGATGGCTTGAAGGACAACTATCACCAACCGTATGCGTCGTCGCTGTGTGGTGCCTGTCAGGCCGCATGCCCTGTGAAGATCCAGATCCCCGAGTTGCTCGTTCGCAACCGCGCGGCCATGCACGAGAACCATCATGTCCATTGGGCAAAAGAACGTGTCTATCAGATCTGGAGCTGTCTGATGCGCTCGCCGCGGTGGTACGGCTGGCTGACATGGGGGGCCTCCCGCGTGCTGTCCAACCTGGCCCGCAGTGGCTGGATGAAACGACTGCCTGGGCCGTTGGCAGGCTGGACAGCGAGCCGGGATTTCCCCACTCCCGCCGCGAAGCGGTTCAGGGACCAATGGCGAGACGGTTTGGCCAGCGAACCCACCGTGCCGGTCGGAGTGAATCGGGAATAGATTGTCGCTGATCGCTCCGCGATCAAGAACTCTCAACGCGTCGGCCTGAACCCGAGCACTACATATTCGAAGATCGTGTGGCCGCTACGCTCTTTACGCATGCGTTCGGCACATTTCACCAAGCCCTCTTTGCAGGCGTACTTGGTTCCAAAGGTGGCGTCGCCCCAGGTGAGTTGAATGATGACGACACTTTTCGGCGGGGGCAATGTCTTGAACCAGTCGAACAGGCGGCGATCGAATTCGGCGGGGCTTTCCGCCCGGAATGATGTTGCGGCCGGTGGAAAACTGACGCGGACGACACTGTTGTCATCAATGTGGATCTGCCAGATATCGCACGTCCGGCGGAGTTCGGCGAGCGTCGCGAGTTGATGAACGACGTCGGCCGCGCGTGGCGCGGGCAGTGTCGAGAGTAACTTGCGCAGCCGATCGACCTCTTCCTCGGATTTGCTGTTTAAGGCTTTGCGAACGGTCTCTTCGGGCAGCTTCAGCATCTCGGCCGCAAGTTTTGCAATGTGTTCCCGGTCGCCCAAGGCGGACTGCAGTGACGCACTTAATGAGAGTCGTTCGCGCTCGACTTCACCTTGCAGTTGGGCTAACTCGGCCCGGTCCGCAGCGAGTTGTGCCGCGGAAGTGGCCACGGCCCGCTCTGCTTCTTCAGTCCGCAGCGCCTGCTTCTTGGAGATTTCCTGGATCTGCATGAACTGCGCGAACAGCACGATCAGCAGCAGATCGAGCAGGGGAATCAGCTGCAGCGTAATTCGGCGACGTGTGCGGCTCATGCACTTTCGCTCCCGGTTACGGCCGGCGTTGCCAGGACCCGCTTAATGCGAAACATGGTCTCGCGAACCAGTCGACGATCTTCCGACAGACGATCGAAGGACGTTTCCATCAAGCTGTTCAATGCCATCAGAGTGATGGCGGCACTCAGTCCGGCAAATGTCGCCCAGATCGATTCGCCGAAACGGGTGACGAGGAGTTGGATCGCGTCCGCGCCTGGTTCACCACGCAGCACGACCCCGATCGCAATGATGGTTCCCAGGATGCCTGCAATGGGATAGGCCTCGATCATTGTTCGGCAAAAGTTGTATCCGGTTTCAAAGCCCATCGATTGAAGATAGGTCCGTTTTTCATCCAGGATATGAATGCGTTGCGAAAGTCCGGCCCGGTCCGCCTTGCGGTCGGGTTTTTCCAGTACTTCGTTGATGTCAGCCAGAAAAGCTTCGATTTGATCGCACAGATGACTGCTGCGGTCCAGAACACTTCGAAATCGGACGTCTTTCGTAAAAGAATCGAGAGCCGATGCGATATTGCGGATATCGCGCCGATACCAGGCCCACAAGACGAAGAAGTAGACGAGGTGAATCACGAACAGGATGGCGATGGCTGGCGCTGCCAGCCGCGATATTGTCGAGAGGATCAGAGTCACCTGATCCGCAGGGATGATCGGCAGTTGAGCAATGATCGGGTACTGCCAGTACATCGTTACTCATCCTGTTGTTTGAACTGCCGTAGCTGGATTTCAACCCTGACGGGGTTTGGGCCCCGTCAGGGTATATCGACAATTCAGATTTCGGGACCCAGGCTGTTCCTCTGGGCTGGCCTGGCGCTCCCCCCTCGGGGCTCAACTCGCTTTGCCATAGATAATTACTACCAACTCACCTCTGTTACTTACGCAACAACGATTGGATTTCATTGACGACATCGCTGATCTTGATCCGGCGCTGCTCCAGGGAATCGCGATCACGGATAGTGACCGTTTGAGTCTCCAGGGTATCACCGTCAACTGTGAGGCAGTAGGGCGTGCCGATTTCGTCCTGGCGGCGATATCGACGTCCGATGGCTCCTTGCTGATCAAACGCAGTGGCAATGCCTGCCGCCTTCAGTTCCCGATAGATCTCGGTGGCGATTTCGGGCATTCCCTGCTTCTTGATCAAGGGGAACACCGCCACTTTGATCGGAGCCAGTCGCGGATGGAGACGCAACACGATGCGTGTCTGCATCTCACCCTTTTCGTCCGGCTGCTGATCTTCGTGATAGGCTTCACACAGGAACGCCAGCGTCGTCCGATCGGCACCCGCCGCGGGTTCAATGACGTGCGGCGTAAACCGTTCGCGAGTCTGATCATCGAAGTAGGTCAGATCCTTGCCGCTGCCACGGTACTTGGGCACTCCGTCGGCATTCAATTCGACTTCCAGACCCGAGGCGCCCTTGCGCAGCTTGCCTTCCATGTGTGACCGCAGGTCGAAGTCGCCACGATGGGCGACCCCTTCCAATTCGCCATAGGAACCCGGCTCGCAGAATGGGAATGCGTACTCGATGTCGGCAGTGCCGACTGAATAGTGCGCCAGTTCTTCCTGGGTGTGATCGCGCAGAATCAGCTTGTCCGACTTGATGCCCAGATTGAGATACCAGTTGTACCGGCGTTGGCGCCAGTACTGATACCACTGCGGCGATTCATCGGGATGACAGAAGAACTCCATTTCCATCTGTTCAAATTCCCGCGAGCGGAAAGTGAAGTTGCGCGGAGTGATTTCGTTGCGGAAGCTTTTGCCGACCTGGGCAATTCCGAACGGAAACTTCACGCGGCTGCTGTCTAGTACGTTCTTAAAATTGACGAACATCCCTTGAGCTGTCTCGGGACGCAGGAAGGCAGTTCCTTCGTCGCCGGCCAAGGCTCCGATGGTCGTCTTGAACATCAGATTGAATTCACGTGGCTCGGTCAGCGTGCCGACTTCCTTCGCATCGGGAGCAAGCACGCTTGCCAGTGCATCGGAGTCGGTGATGGGACGCAAACCTTCCAGGGGAGTCTCAGGTGTATAGACTTCGGTGATGGTCATGCCTGCGAGTGCGTAGGGCAATCCACCATGCGGGCCGGTTCCCCAAGTGATCTGCTCGGCTTGATTTTTACGGAGATTAAAATGGTCCAGGCCGCGCTGCTGCACGTGCGCGACCCCGTCGTCACCCGATTGATCGGTGGTAATAAAGACGCGTTTGTCGCGGAATGAGGCCCAGCGTCCTTTGAGATGATCGAAGCGATAGCGTTTCTTCGTCTCGCGGCAATCGGCCATATAGTCGTGGAACAGATCGTAGTGGCCCGAGCATTTCCAGACCTGCGGGTGCATGACCAGCGAGGTGTCGATACCGACCATCGAGAATGTTTGTGGGGCACCAGCGGGAACGGCCAGTTCGTCGTGCATGGTGATCATGTCACGCCACCAGGCCTCTTTGAC
>CAZQUW010000067.1:0-26424 GCA_964596215.1 uncultured Planctomicrobium sp.
CATTTCGCCGGCGGGCACCGGATGTTGACGACCAAGGACATGGCTGTCAGTGGTGCCAACAACGGCCAGAAATTCCCGGGCATCGGGGCGATTGTCGCCCGTGAACTGGGAGCGCGGCAGCAGGGCATGCCGGCCTACCTGAGCGTGCCACACGCCAGCAGCATCGGACTGGTTCCGGGCTACTTCGGCGGTCACTTCCTGGGGGTGCAATACGACCCCTTCATGACCCACGCCGATCCGAACGCCCCGAACTTCACGATTCCCAATTTGAATCTGGCCTCGGGACTCAGTATCGATCGCCTCGGCGACCGCCGCACGCTGAATGCGCAGCTGGATCGCATTCCCCGCTCGGTCGATCGGAAGGGGACGTTCGATGCCCTGGACCGTTTCGACCAGGACGCTTTTGAATTCGTTTCGGGCCCGGCAGCCCGTAAGGCCTTCTTCATCGACAAAGAAGATCCGCGGTTACGTGATCAATATGGCCGGCACACCTGGGGCCAGAGCACTCTGCTGGCGCGGCGCCTGGTCGAGGCTGGAGCGACGTTTGTGACCGTTCAATACAGCGGCTGGGATCATCACTGGGACCTCAAGTCCGGCTACGAGAATGTGCTGCCCATCGTCGACAGTGCCGTGGCCACGCTGTTTGAGGACCTCGATCAACGCGGCATGCTGGACACCACGCTGGTCGTGCTGTGTGGCGAATTCAGCCGTACGCCGCGGATGAATGACGGTGGCAACGGCGGGGCCCCCATGAGTAAAGGCACCCCCGGCCGTGACCACTGGGGCAATTCGATGTTCTGCCTGATGGGTGGCGGCGGCGTTAAGGGGGGCCAGATTGTTGGCTCCACCGATCGGCTGGGTACGGCACCGGCGTCACGCGCAGTGACCCCGGCCAACATCCACGCCACGATCTACAAGGTGCTGGGGATCGATCCGACGATTCACATTCTGGACCATGCAGGGCGCCCGACCCCCGTGCTGGAAGACCCCACGCCGATCCACGAATTGCTGGCGTAGTGCTCTGTCAAACATAGAACATGGAAAATGGGTGCCGCTGGCTCTGCCAGTGCTGTAGGCGAGTCGATTGACGCGCGGCACTGGCAGAGCCAGTGGCACCCAATCCCAAACTCAAACATCGACAAAGCACGCGGATCTCGCCGTTCTTTTCCAAGCTGCACCTTTGATTGCAACACCTGACGTTCTTTGTCTTCGGAAAGTTTCCGCCGCATGAGTTCCCCTGTTGATCGGTCTGCAGCGTACTTGCGTGAATTGTTTGGACTCAGCGGACTGACAGCTGTCGTCATCGGCGGCACGGGAACCTTGGGTGGCTCCATCGCCGATACGCTGGGGCGGGCTGGGGCCCATGTGCTGGTGGTTGGTTCCAATCTCGCAGCCGGCGCTGCGGCAGTCGAACGACTGATCGGATTGGGTACCACCGCCGAGTTCCTCGCGGCCGACGTCACCAGCCGGGCCGATCTGGAATCGATCGCGAAACACCTGGCAGATCAGCAGCGGCTGCCCGACATCCTGGTCAACGGAGCAGGGGTCAATTCGCCGACGCCGTTTCTGGAAATCACCGACGACGAATGGGATCGCATCATGAATGTGAACCTGCGCGGCGTGCGGCTGGCCTGCCAGGTATTCGGGGCCCAACTGCTCGCGAAACAGGCTCGGGGCTCGATCATTAATATCGCCTCGTTGAGCGCCATTACCCCGCTGTCCCGCGTGTTTACCTACTCCGCCAGCAAGGCGGCTGTCCTGAATCTGACGCAGAATCTGGCGCGGGAATGGGCACCACATGGGATCCGCGTGAATGCGTTGTCGCCCGGCTTTTTCCCCGCCGAACAGAACCGCAAGGTCCTGACTGCCGACCGGATTGAGAGCGTCATGCGGCATACCCCCATGAAGCGATTTGGCTCACCGGAGGAATTGGCCGGGGCCGTGCTGCTGATGGCGTCACCGACCGCCGGCAGCTTTTTAACCGGGGCGAATTTGGTGGTCGATGGCGGGTTTACCGCGATGACGATCTAACCCACGCATCTATTACGACAGGGCCGCACCGTGGGACGGGTCTCCCGGCCCGTCCGTCCCTCTGACCTGCCAGGGATTTGGCCAGTCCCCGGCGGTACGAATGACTTTCAGTTAGCAAATTTGCGGAAAATCCCGCAATTTCGGCAGGGCTTTGGGATATTCGAATACGCCGCGTGGTCCCAGTAAAACGTCGATTTTCATTGACCGTTGCTGGACGGACGGGCCAGGAGACCCGTCCCACGGCGCGGAATGCTCTACTTGAGGCCGGCTGCGATCTTTTCCAAGTTATGCCGCACCATGCCGAGGTACGTCCCTTCGGGTGTTCCAGCTTTGCCCATGGCGTCAGAGAACAGTTCCCCTCCCTTCGCCACCTGATGGCCCCGTTGACCACAACCTTCAATCAGCGACTGCATGTTGCGTTCGCTGATACTGGATTCGGTGAACACCGATTTGATTTGATGTTCGGTAATAAACGTGACCAGATCGTTGATCTGTTTCACGCCCGCTTCGCCTTCGGTACTGATGCCCTGAATGGCTTTGACTTCAATATCGTACGCCCGACCGAAATAGCGGAACGCATCATGCGCGGTTACCAAGACACGCCGAGACTTGGGAATGGCCGCCAGCATTTCAATACATTCCGCGTGTAGCTGCTCAAGTTCACCGCGGTACTTCTTAGCCCGCGCGGCAAACTCGGCCGCGTGGGCGGGATCGAGTTTCTCCAACGTGGCCCGCACGGGTTCAATCGTTTCGGACCAGAGCGATACATCAAACCAGACATGGGGATCGGGAAAACTTCCATCAGTATCGGAGTTCAGCAGACGGTCTTTGGGCAGATGTTCGGCCAGGGCACAGGTGAGCTTGCGGCGCGACAACCGTGACAGTGTGTCGGCGAGCTTGCCTTCGAGATGCAAACCGGAATAGCAAATGAGATCAGCCGTTTCGAGGATCCGGACATCGCCCGGCGAAGCCTTATACAGATGCGGGTCCACCCCTTCCCCCATCAACTGGAGGATCTCGACATGCGGGCCACCGACTTCACGGACCACATCGGCCACCATGCCTGTCGTACAGGCCACCTTCCACTTGGTTTTACCCGATGCGGTGGAAGGATTTGAGGAACTGGATGTTTCGCACCCCACGGCAATCAAACAACACAGACACAGCGCGATCAAGCACGCTCGACGCCCCGAACTCATACGACACTTTGCCCACACAAGGATCCACTGGCCGCACCAGCGATGCCGGGGCCAGATCGAAATACATTGATACGAATGTATTCACGATAGGGCAAAATAAAAATTTTGCAACCTCAAAATTGCAATCAACGCAGAGATTGGATCAGATGAGCGAGTTTCAGATAAGCTTGAGCTCGGTCTTAGATCGCCGAACGAGGAGACAGTTGCTGATTATTGCCGTTACAGGCTCATACCACTGCCGGAGTCGCCATCAATTCGCGAATGTCCTTGAGCAGCGCGTCGACGTCTTCGTCGGCCGTGTCCCACGAGGTCATCAGGCGGCATCCACCGGCACCGATAAAGGTGTAAAAACGCCAGCCGCGTTGCTTCAGCCCGTCACAGGTCTCGACAGGCAAGCGGACGAAACAGGCGTTCGCTTCGCGCGGGGCCAGGAATTCGACGCCGGGGATCGCCAGCAATCCCGCTTCCATCCTCGCCGCCGCCCGGTTCGCGTGCTGCGCGTTTTTCAGCCAGGCACCCGTTTGCAGCAGGCCCACCCAGGGGGCTGCCAGGAACCGCATCTTCGAGGCCAGTTGCCCGGCCTGTTTGCAGCGGTAGGCAAATTCATGGGCCAGTTCATGCTTGAAAAAGACGATTGCTTCGCCCACCGCCATGCCGTTCTTCGTGCCGCCAAAACACAGGACGTCAACGCCCGCCTTCCAGGTGATTTCCTTGGGGGCGACACCGAGCGTGGCGACCGCGTTGGCAAATCGGGCCCCGTCCATGTGGAACCGCAGGTCATACCGCCGCGTGACTTCGTGCAATTCCTGCAATTGCGGAACCGTATAGACCGTTCCCATTTCGGTCGACTGCGTGACACTCAGCACCCGCGGTTTCGGATAGTGAATGTCGGTCCGTTTCAGGACGGCTTCCGCTACGGCATCTGGCTCAACCCGCCCCTCGGCGCCGGACAGGGGCAGCAGCTTGGTGCCGTTCGAGAAGAACTCGGGAGCCCCGCATTCGTCCGTTTCCACGTGAGCCAGCTGATGACACACGATGCTGTGATACGACTGGCAAATCGCGGCCAGGGCCAGGGCATTGGCCGAAGTGCCGTTAAACGTGAAGAACACTTCGCAATCGACTTCAAACAGTTCACGCAGCAAGTCGGTGGCGCGGGCCGTCCAGGCATCGTCGCCGTAGCCCGGGGCATGCCCGCAATTGGCGTCGGCCATCGCCTTCCACGCCTCCGGACAGATGCCGGAATAATTGTCACTGGCAAACTGGCGTCGAGCCAGGGGCGACGGATGGTCGGCGTGACTTCGCCGCCAGGGGTTAGGATGCGTCATGTTCTCCAAGCTCATTTTTAAAGAGGGCATCTGCATCGAGCATGCAGTGAAGTGTAACGTGAATGGGGACTGAATAGTCAAGCGGCCAGGGGGGGATGCGGGGGGCCCGGTTGGAAATAATTAAGCCTTGCCTGGTAACGGCGAACACCGAACTCCCAATGTCAAGTTTGCGTCCAGTTCCGGATCATCGAAACGCCCTGATTTTCGCCCAGCGGAGGCGTCCAAACCGCGGATTCTGCTTTGAGGCAGGTCTGGAAGACGATACACTTGATAATGAAGCAGTCTGGACACAGCAAAGTCGCCGGGGTTCACTGCCGGGGCGACTGTCTTGAGGGCCGGCCATGAGCATTAAAGAAAATTGGGACGAGATCGAACCAGTCGAACTGGCGGATATCTCGCGGACTCCACCGGAGCCCGAGTCTCAGGCTACGGAGTCCGAAACCGTAACTCCGCATCGAGACCAGCGCCTCAATGCTCTCCCCAAATCCGCCCGCAGTTTCGATCACCGGTTGAGTTCCACTCCACGTGATCACCGCCTGCACCCTCTGCCGGGCTTTGCTAAGTCCACCGCTGATGATCCGGAATCGAGTTACCACGACGACGAGGATTTGCCTCGCGACGAGCAGCCTCATTCCCAGTCGGACGCCGATGTTAATAATGACGACGAATTCGAGGCCTCACAGACTGGCGAATTCGACGATCAGGAGACTGCAGAAAACTGGTCGTCGGCCGGAGCGTACGACACCGAGCACGAATACGTTCCGGACTCTCTCGACGATCAATTCGAGGGTGATTCGGCTCCATACGAGCCCGTCGCTGCGGAGGATCAGTTCGCAGCCGAGGACTCGAACGCGGACGATGGCTCATACGATGTCATCATTGAACCCGATCCCGAAGATGAACCTCGCCCCCTGTCGACGCGCTGGCTGGCAGCCATCATCGTCAGCCTCGTACTGCATGCATGGATGGGTTCAACCCTGTCATCTGTAACGGTAGAGGATCGTGAATACGAAGGGGCCATCCCGATCGAGTCGCGCATTGCGAGCATTGAACCGGAGCCTGAGGACATTGAGGAGATCGTCACCTACGAACTCGCCAATCCCAACGACCTGGAGAAGGAGCAGGTGACTGCGCTCCACGCGAAAAGCGTCGGTCTGGTGCTGACCGAAAAGCCGGTCCAGGAATCGGCACCGCAGTTGCTCGAGGTCGCGTCGGTCGACATGCGCGAGACGTCCCCGGTCTACGATATTCCCGAGGGCACTGAAGTTGATGAGACGGTTGTTGTGCAAGGCTCGAACGGCGAGGGGATCATTCAGCTTGATGCCGCGCTGGATCGCGTAACCTGGGAGATCGCCGCCAACTTGAAAGAACGCAAGGTGCTGGTCGTCTGGCTGCTGGACGCTTCAGGCAGCCTGCTGGAACAGCGTAAGGACGTCAGCAAGCGGATGCGGCGAATCTACGGGGAACTGCAGGCTCTGGAAACCGCCGGGCAGGTTCCGAATCAAGATCAGCCGGTCTTGAGCGCCGTCGTGTCATTCGGGCAGAAGACAACGTTTCTCACCCCGAATCCCACCCCCAAGGTGGATGACATCATCAGCAGCCTGGAAGAGGCTCCCATTGATGAGTCGGGCGTCGAGAACGTGTTCGGCGCGGTCAAACAGGTCATTGAAAAGTGGCAGAGTTTTCGGACTCAGCAGGGCCGCCGCATCCTGATCATGACGATCACCGATGAAGCGGGTGACGATTATGGCCAGAACTTGAATACTTCGATCTCGATGCTCAATCGCCTGGGGGGCAAGGCGTATGTGATCGGCCCGCCCGCGATCTTCGGCAAACGGCAGGGCTATATCCCCTACCTGGCTCCCGAAGATGGGAAGACGTATCAGATTCCAGTCGACATCGGTCCGGAATCGGCGATGGCTGAAAATGTGCAGCTGCCGTTCTGGTTCAACGGTCCGCAATACGACAACCTGTCGTCGGGACTGGGCCCGTACGCCCTGGCCCGCATGGTACATGAAACGGGCGGAGCTTATTTCATGACCAACATGACGACGTCGGCGGGGTTGGCGGCGACAGGCTCGTACGGCAACCAGACCATGAAAATGTTTACCCCGGACTACAAGTTCGGAACTCCAGAAGAATACATGCGGAGTCTGAATAAGCATCCATTGCGACAGGCAGTATTCAATGCGGGTCAATTGAGTTTGAAGTACAAGGCCCTGGGCACGCCGAATCTCGAAATGCGGGTCAACCAGGGGAACTATCTGCAGATCCTGGCGACCTCACAGCAAACCGTGGCAGTCAGTACGGCCATGATCGACAACATCCTGACCGCATTCAGCCCGAAGCTGGAACAGGAATATACCAAGGAAACGTCGCTCCGCTGGCGGATGTCCTACAACCTGTGTTACGGCCGGCTGCTGGCCCAGCGTCTGCGGTGCTATGAATACAATTCGGCATTGGCTCAGTTGAAACTGCTGGGGGCTCAGGACATCGCAACCAAAAGCAACCATTGGATCTTCCGGCCGGATGTGAACATAAATTACGCCGCCGGCATGAAGAAGCCCAAGGATCTGGCCGAGACCTTGTTGAAGCGCTGCATCAACGAGGCCCCCGGCACGCCGTGGGCCATCCTGGCGGCTCGCGAGCTGCAATACCCGTTTGGCATCAAGGTGATCGAACAGTACGAAAAACCCGAACCGCCCCCCTCTGAGCGACAGGAACCGGCCAATCTGCTCACCGGCAAGAAGAAGGGAGTCTTGCTGCTGGCGGACGACAGGAAGAAGCCCAAGGCCGCGCCCGCCACACCGCCACCGCCCCCCAAGCTGCCGAAGTTCTAGCAGTAGTTGAGGCAGCGTCTGGGGAAGATTTTGAGCTGCAGATCGACACGAATGGAATCTGGCATTGGCCAGCGGTTCAAGTACCATGGAACACGGCTAACTGTTACGAGACTTTGAACTGATGACATCGACGTACGCCCGCAAAAATGCGTTTTAGGGCAGTTAAGCAGTGCCCCACATTGCGGTATTCGATGGGGCAATTTTCCGCGCGGCACGGTTGTTTGAAAGGTTATGGGATTCGAAGATCATGTTTCGTTGGAGACGAAGCCTCTCGCTCAGTTTAATTCTCGGATGCAGCGGGTGGGCCTACGGAGGCGACCCCATTCCGCAAGTGCCACCTGAGGAACCACCCATGCCCAGTTCGCGGCCGAATCTCAAAACGCATACTCTGGGGGGTGTTCAATTCTGGGGGGATGTCGCATACTTTCGGGGCTGGCATATCCAGCGGAACGTCTTCAGCGGCCATCACCGCTTGCTGGATGCCCAGGATGTCCGCCATGCCTGGGGAACGCGAGAAGAGTGCGATGCCAAGCTGCAGCAGATTCGCGATGGGGAGAAACTGGCCCCGATGAGCGGTTCGGCGGTGATCCTGCTCCACGGACTCGGTCGTTCCGACAAGTCGGTACGCCGGCTGAAACAGCATTTCGAAAAGGCCGGCTATTACACGATCGCGATGAACTACCCCAGCCTGCGGGCCAGCGTGCAGGAGAACGGCGAATATCTGCACCAGGTGATTCAATCACTGGAGGGGATCGACAAGGTGCACCTGATCGGTTTCAGCATGGGCGGAATTGTGACCCGGCAATGCCTGGCTGAGCACGAGGAACCGAGACTGGGACGTGTGGTGTTTATCGGTTCGCCCAATCAGGGAGCGGAACTGGCCACGCTGCTGAAGGACTGGTGGGCCTTTAAGACGTTTGTCGGCCCGGCGGGTCAGGAACTGGCGACCGCCCCGCACGGACTGGCCCCCAAGCTGCCCGCGCCGACTTGCGAGTTTGGCATTATCGCCGGCTGCCGGGGTGCCGACAGTGGCTACAACCCCTTAATTCCCGGCGACGACGATGGCACAGTGAGCTTGGAAAGCACGCGTTTGCCGGGGGCCTGCGACTTCATGACCGTCTGTGCCCTGCATCAGAGCTTGCTGCATACGCCCAGCGTCTTTGCTGCTGCACAGCATTTTCTGGAGCACGGCAGATTCCAGCCAGGCCGCGATCCCGAGCCCATACCAGGAGAGGCCCCGGAGGGGCCACCCGAAAAAGAGGAGACGCCGTGAGCCGCTGCGCTTCAGCTGAGATTTACTTCCCCGTCAGCGCAGTCTGCACCAGATCCGGGACCAGTTTCTGCAGGACTTCGTGGGTGGCCTGGACGTCGATTTGTTCGCGCGGCATACCCGGCAACGTCTGGTAGCGGCACAGGCGCAGCTGCCCGGGCATCTGCAGAACGATTTCATAATACCGTGACTGGTTGGCCTGGACATCGGGTCGGGTCGACCGGATCTGAGCCTGGCCTGTCTGGGGATCGAATTCATTCGTATCGAGCTGTTCCAGGAGATAGGTCACTCGCTGGCAGACATCATCAGCCCACTGCTTCAATTGCCCCGGAGCAGTATGCGAGAAGGGAGGCACGTTCAGCCGCAATTCACGAAACCCACAACTGTAACGGTCGGCAGAGGTGACATCCATTTCCAGATGGACATCCGCGGGCTCGGTAACACTGACCGTCTGCGGGCTCGGGCCGGCATAGCCGGCCATCCCCTGCAAAATTTGCAGCAACTGAGTAATGAGTGACATGATCGCCTCCTCGCGAGGGCCTCAAAATTCGGCGCCTGGTTGATGCGGCCCCTTATGAACTGGGGCCTGTACGATGATGCTGGCTCTCAGGTGCCCGACGAATTTTAATGCCATCGTCTAGTTGCTGGTCAACTTCCCAAGCCTGAGACCTTTCTACTCCTGTCGTCCAAATTGTATGGCGAAAATCCTGTTCGTCATGTTCCAGTTGCGGAACGAGGTACCAGAGCAGCCACACGCTGGCCTGCAAACTGGCGCCTCACGAAAACACTTATCTAATTCTTGTGTCGAGCGTTACTTCGATTCGTGTGTATGTCCGTCAAACGATAAGACGCGGGGTTTGTCATCGACGATCGTTTCGATATGCACCGGCCGACGCCAGAGTTTCTGCAGATTCACCAGCGTGTCCTGTGCGTAGTCCTGTTTTAATTCTATGCCTTGATAGCGATGAGCCAGATAGAGCTCGCCCCGATTTTTGTAATTTCCATCCTGCACGTAAATAAATGGCCGACCATGATTCGTCAGACTGTCGAGCAATTGCCGCTTAATTGCAGCGAATTCACGCGAAGCGATCTCGTAATAGTCATTCTCTTCGTTAAACCGGTACTGAAACAGGTTCTGTTGAATACAGAATTCAGGAGTCAGAAAATTATCAATGAACGTGACATCGTTATGGACACGTCGTACTTCAAATATTTTCTGACGCCCCAACCCCAGTTGTCGATCCCATTTTAATTTCGTCTCCATGTCATCGCAGTTTTCCCACTCGGGCCCGAACTTGCCTTTATTCCAGCGGTCTTCGATGTCGCGCAGCAGTTCGATGCCTAACTTGTAGGGATTCAATCGGTTACGACTCGTCGCCATTGTTCCGCTGTGATGATCTGCATAGTCAATAAAGTCGGCGTCGGTCACGCCGTGGTGGGTCATGATGGTCGAGTGCCAGAAACTCGCCCAACCCTCATTCATAATCTTCGTCTGCCCCTGGGGCGCAAAATAATAGGCTTCGTCCCGAATGATCGAAAGAATGTCGTGTTGCCACGGTTGCAATGGAGCATGTTCCAGCAAGAACAGCAGGACATCGCGTTGCGGCTCTTCCGGGAATGACCGCCGGGCACGCGATTCTTCGGCTCGCCGCTTGATCTCTTCCTCTTCGGCGTCAATGGCCTTTCGCGGATTCACAAAGGGGTCCAGGTAGCCCTTGGTGGCAAAGCGGGCCGCGTGAACCTCGCCGTCTGCTTCGTCTACGGCATCCACATCGTCCACAGCGTCTGCCACTGGCTTCTCATCTCGCCGCGGCTTGAGTTCGTTGGGCATCAAGGTCTTATTGCGGGCGGGCGTCCTTTGGATATGGGGCGAGTACATATCAATGAGGTCTTCCAGCGACAGGCAGGCATCGATGAACTCTTCAACTTTCTCGTACCCGATCCGATCGATAATGCGGCGGACCCGTGCGCCGTGATTGGCCATCTGATCGAGCATCTTGCGGTTGGTGTGCGCGAACCAGGCGTTGTTCTTAAAAAAGTCACAGTGACCATACACGTGGGCAATCACCAGCTTCTGGTCGGTCAGCGAATTGCACGACAGCAAATAGGCATAACAGGGATCGGTATTGATCACCATTTCGTAGATCTTCTGCAGACCATACGAATAGCCTTTCATCAGCTCGTCATACTGCGCTCCGAAGCGCCAGTGTGGATAGCGCGTCGGAAAACCCCCATAGGCGGCGAACATGCTCAACTCTTCATAATCGAGCATCTCGAAGATGGTGCGATAAAAGTCGAGCCCATAATCGGCCGCATGAGCTTCCATCTCGGCCTGGATATCGGCGAGTTCAGAGGGGAGCGGACGGTAGGTTGAGATAGCCATTTTAACCCCGTAACTCGACTCTCCCGAGTCGGATGCGCGAAGGTCCGCAATCGTTGCCCGTAATCCCACGCCATCACGCCGGAGAGCCGCGACATACACTTTGACTTAAATTGATTCAGCAGAGGATTTTGCACCACGGAGACACGGAGCTGTGTGATTGAAAATTTGCCTCTCACTCTGAGAGTAAGAACAATGCAAGAAGGATTTTTCAGCCACTGATTAACACCGATGCAACACGGATTAAGAACATCTCTACGCGAATTTCTCATTGCCAGGCGACATGGACTCCGCATCTCCCCATCCGTGTTTCATCGGTGTTAATCCGTGGCCTAATCTACCTTGCTCCGTATTTTCAGTGTCTCCGTGGTGCAGTGTCTTGTTGCGACGGCAGCGCTTATTTTCCTTTGCCCAGGAACGTCTTAATGGAATTATAGATGGCATCCTTGTTGGGAATCTCGCTGAGGACCAGATTTTCGTACTGATTCGCGATCTTATTGAGCTCCCGCATGTAATCGCCTGATCCGTATGGGCTTTCGACCTGGCCATAGCAGAACAGGTTACAGTGGGGAATTAAGTCTTCGGTCAGCATCTTGATGCAGGCCTTGTTGTCCTCACCCCAGTTGTCTCCGTCAGAAAACTGGAAACAGTAAATGTTCCAGTCAGCCGAAGGATACTCGGTCGAAATGATCTTACGGGCCACTTCATATGCCGCCGAGATCTTCGTGCCACCACTTTCACGCGTGTGGTAGAACGTATCTTCGTCGACTTCTTTCGCCGCGGCGTCGTGGATGATGTACCGCGTCTGAATGCCGTCGTACTGACTTTGTAGCCAGGTATCGATCCAGAACGATTCCGTCCGCACGATTGCCTTCTGGTCGTCGGTCATCGAGCCCGAGACGTCCATCATATAAATAATGGCGGCATTGGCTTGAGGGACGAAGATCGACTTCGAACCTCGATAAAGCTGGTCTTCCTTCATCGGAATGATGACCGGCTTCTCGACGTTGTAGTCGTTCGATGCAATCATACGCCGCAACGCATTCTTGTAGGTGCGTTTGAAATGCCGCAGCGACTCCGGGCCCTTTTGATTAATACTGTTATACTTATCCTTCTGTGAGGAAATCGTGTCCTTACCCTTCGGGACAATGCGTGGCAATTCAAGTTCCTGCCCCAGCATTTCGGCCAGTTCGTCGAGACTCACTTCCACTTCGCGGACATGTCCGCCGGGCTGATCCCCGGCCTGCCCGTTACCATCCTGATCGTCCCCCTGACCCTTGCCGATCGGCTGCCCGACGTCGCCGTCCCCCTGGCCGGCGCCACCGGAGTTTTTCTCGCCATGCCGAAAGTGGGGGATTTCGATATTGGGGACTGGAATGCTGACGAGTTCGCGCCCCTTGCGGCCGATCATTTCGCCGTTCGAGATATATTTGCGAAGCTGCTGGCGCACCTTGCCCCGCACGATTTCTTTGAATCGTCCGAGATCCTGATCAATGCTGCGGGACATGATTGGCCCTCCGGGGTCCGTGGGACGGGTCTCCAGGCCCGTCCGTACCCGTAATTGCACCTGACACGGACGCTAGCAGTGTTCGCCACGTCGCCGACGCTGCCAGCGTCGGCGTCTGACTTTCGATCGGCGGATTCTTTTGAAATCTGCTGCCCGCCCGACTCTGGAGAGTCAGGCTACAAAACTACTTCGAATGCTTCGCATCGCCGCGAGCGAAAATACTGGCGACATACTGCAACACGTCGGTGGCCGACTCGTCGTTGTAACCGTAGTCTCGAATCAGGCGGCCTTTGACGATGTCAATCTTCATTTGCGTGTCGGCATCCACAACCTTGGAGACCAGACTCGTCAACTTGATCGTGTCCTTCTGGTCCTCGAACAACTTCAGTTCGATGGCCTTCTGCAGGCGTTCATTCGTCTTGTAGTTGAAACTCTTACCGTCGAGCGACAACGCACCGATATAGTTCATGATCTCGCGCCGGAAATCGTCCTTCCGGGTGTCGGGAATGTCGATACGCTCTTCGATCGACCGCATCAGGCGTTCGTCCGGCTCTTCCTGCTGGCCGGTAAACTTGTTGCGGACCTTCTCACGCTGCGTATAGGCCTTCACGTTGTCAATGTAGTTGCCGCACAGCCGCGTCAAGGCTTCTTCGTCCGCGGCAATCGCGCGCTGGACTTCGTTCTTGACGATGTCGGTGTACTCTTCTTTTACCACCGAGATCAGGTGCCGATACTGTTCGCGGGTCTCTTCATTCGCAATCAGCGAGTGGTGCTTCAACCCGTTCTCCAGTTCATTCAAGATCATGAATGGATTCAGGCTGGTGGCCGCCGTATTGCTGACGAGCGCGTTCGAGATCTTGTCCTGAACATAACGGGGCGAGATACCGCGCAGGCCTTCAGTCTTGGCCTCATTACGCAGCTGCTCGATGTTGTCGAGCGTAAAGCCGGGCAGCGTCTTGCCATTGTAGAGTTTCAGTTTCTGCAACAGCGACAGCCCCGCATGCTTAGGCTCTTCCAGTCGCGTCAGGACCGCCCACATTGCGGCGATTTCAATCGTATGCGGCGCAATGTGCTTCCCGCGGACCCGGCGCGCGTTATAGTCCTTTTCGTAAATCCCAATCTCATCGTTCAGCCGAGTCACGTACGGTACGTCAATCTTGACCGTACGATCGCGCAGTGCTTCCATAAACTCGTTCGACTGCAGCTTGCGATATTCCGGTTCGTTGGTGTGACCAATGATGACCGTATCAATATCAGTCTGCGCGAACTTCTTCGGCTTGATCTTATGTTCCTGCGAGGCCCCCAGCAGGTCATAGAGGAACGCGACATCGAGCTTCAAGACTTCGATGAATTCAATTAACCCGCGATTCGCGACGTTAAACTCGCCATCGAAGTTAAATGCCCGCGGATCACTGTCGCTGCCATACTCGGCAATCTTGCGATAGTTGATATCGCCGGTCAGCTCAGTTGAATCCTGGTTCTTTTCGTCCTTGGGCTGGAATGTTCCAATGCCCAGCCGGTCCTGTTCGGAAAGAATCAGTCGCTTCACGACAATTTCTTTGACGACTTTCGTCCAGTCGCCGTCGGCCTTCTGCAGCCGATCATTGAACATGAATCGACACAGCGGACAGAGGTCACCGGTGATTTCGACTTGATACGGATCGGGCCGCTCCGACTGCCCTTCGTTCAAATACTCGAGAACTGTCTGTCGATCGCCCACCGGTACCAGATGCAGCGGCTCTTCGCGCATCGGGCACCAGTGAATTGAGCCGTCCTCGTTCTTCCAGCCGTAAGAATAGATCGCCCCTTCGTCGGTCTGGCTGTAACGTTCCAGTCCCCGTTTCAGCAGTCGGGCGATCGTGCTTTTCGACGAGCCAACCGGTCCGTGCAACAATAGCACACGGCGTTCGCTGCCATATTTCAGGGCAGCGCTCTTGAAGACGTTCACCAATTCCATCAAGGGCTTGGTGAGTCCGAAAATCGCATCGCGCCCCTCGCCATCGGGGTCATCGAAAAAGCGATAACGAATTAGACTTTCCTTGCTGGAATCGACCGGATAGGTCCCGTAGGACTTGACCATGTCGTACAGACGTTCGTAGGACGAACGCGTCACGCGCGGCGTTAAGCGGATGATTTCGAGATAATGATCGAACGTTCCCTCCCAATGCTCCTGTCGGAAGACATCGGGACGATGCTGCTTTGAGATTTGATCCAGTAATGAGCTGCCTGTACCCATGGCACACCTCCAGTAAGACTCGGCCCGGCAGGTCTTGCGAATCTCGGGGAGGCACTCGCCACCCTCGGGGCAAAACGGCCCTGAAGCCAAAATAAACCGGGTCTCTCCATCACCGCCATTCGCTATCACACCCAGAGAGGGCCTGCTGCGGGAACACGAAGTCGTCGTGGGGAGCCCGCCAACAAGTCCACGGTGGAGATAGATCGACCCTCCGTGGTCAGACACCGGCTTGTGAAACAGCGGGTTGTTCACCGGCGAGATGAGATTAATGCGAGCACGAAGCCACGTCCTAGTGACGGGCCGCACTAACGCTCACCGTCGGGCGAGATGCCCCTCCAACTATATGGTAGAGACCTCTCTCTGCGATCATCGTTCAGACGATCACGCTTTGTCAGAGCATGTTATTATTATCAACTCTTCGTGATCCAAGTAAAGAGGGGTTTCAGTATGCCCGGAAATTCTGCAAAAACCAGGGAATATGAACTGGACAATTCAAAGCAGGCGGGACAGGACAAGTACCGGCTCCAATCACGTGCAGCACTCGAGTCCCGAGGGAAGACTCAGATGCGCCCGTCGCGTCTGGATGACTGCTGGCATCCTGGCGCACGCGTGCATATCATACGCGGAACAACTCACTTCCTTGCTTCTCAGGATGTTCAACATGCTTCAACGTCGTGATTTCCTGCAGGTCTCACTGGCCGCCGGTGCCGCCACTGTATTGCCGCACTTCGCATGGGGTGCCGACCAGCCGAAAAAAATCAAAATGCTGATGCTCACCCAGAGCGTGGGCTTCAAACATGGTTCAGTGAACCGCCCGGTGGACAAATTGTCGCCAGCGGAAATCGCCGTCACGCAGCTCGCCCAGCAAAGCGGGTTGTTCGACGTGCATTGCACGCAGGACGCCGCAGCCGACTTCACCAAAGAGAATTTAAAAAACTACGACCTGGTCTTCTTCTATACCACCGGCAAGCTGCCCATCCAGGAAGCCGATCTCGATTACTTCTTCAAAGAGTGGCTGCCGGCGAAAGGGCATGGGTTCATCGGAGCACACTCCGCAACCGACACCTACGGCGACTATCAGCCCTATTGGGACATGATCGGCGGGACATTCGACGGTCACCCGTGGGGCTCCGGAACAACGGTCACGATTACCGTCCACGAACCGAAACATCCCGCCGTCAGCATGTGGGGCGATGAGTTCCAGATCAAGGACGAGATTTATCAATATAAGCATTGGCAGCCCGAAAAATGCCGCGTGCTGATGAGCCTCAATATGGAAAAGTGCAATCCAAAGGGGGACCGCCACGTGCCCGTCTCGTGGGTTAAGCCCTATGGTGACGGCAAGATCTTCTACACCAACCTCGGTCACAACCCGGAAACCTGGGCGAACAAGACTTTTATCAAACATCTCGAAGGGGGCATCCGGTGGGTGCTGGGGCTGGAGTCAGGTGATTCCACCCCCAATCCCGAATTGTCCGAGACTGAAACTAAGAAGGCTCTGGCCGAGAAAGCCAGGCAGTAGAGCCCGCAGGCAGGAATCATGCCCCAGGCGAGCCGGGTTCGCCTGGGGATTTTGTGTCGCGAGTCTCCGAGGAATCGACGACCGCCGTGGTCCGTCGGTTCGCCCGAGACACCGTCCCCGTTCAAGGGTAGCATCATGTCGCGTCCCCAACTGTCGTCCGCGGTTCCGTCTCGAGCCCGAACCAGCTGCCGCCGAGCCACCGTCTCCACAGGAATCCTCTGCGGTCTGGTACTCCTCGGAGGGCTGACCTGGACGCTGTGGGGCTGGCAGGGCGGACCGGTCAAGGCACCGGAAACGTTGCTCCCGGCAAAACCAGTTGGCCTGTATGTCTGGGACGGATTTAAAGCTCACCAGAAGACCTGGGAAGCCACCGCGGCCCAGAAATCGCTGGTGGAATCGGGTCTGCTGAAAACAATCAACCGCCTGCTGGAATTTGTGGTCTCCGAATCGGGTGAAGAAGCCGCGGCGGTCGCCCAGAAGGGGGTTCACCGCTTGTTCGAACGTGGCTTTTCCATCGCACTTGCCGTGGAAACCATTTCTGATCAGCCAGCGCCGCAACTGACCTTGGTCTTGCATGGTGCCGCCGATCTCGAACCCCAGATTGCGGCCCTGCTGGCTGTTCCATTGCAGACTGCCAACCCGACGCAAGCCACGATCAGCGGTCGCAAAGTGACCCGGATCACCATTCCGCAATCGGATGTCTATGAAGTTGGCTGGTGGACCGACGGGGGACATCTGGTGCTCGCCAGTGGCAAACAAGCGATTGAAAGCGCCATCGACGTCGCGGAGGGGAAGGCCCCCAATCTCACGACCAATCCCGAAGTCAAGAAACTGCGGACTTCAAAGGATTTCGATGTCGTTTCAGTCGCATTGCTGGATCTCAAGGCATTGCTGGGCCACGCGGAACAGCTGAATATCCCGCCCCTCCCGAATTCCGATAAAGAGCCGGTTCCAGTCGCCGAAGTCTTGCGGGTCCTGGGTCTCGATCGCGTGGGCCAGGTGCAGGGCCGCTGGGGCTTCAAGGGTGCGGCCATCTGGTCGGAAACGACGCTGCAGGCACCCGCTCCGCGCGCTGGAATCCTGGCACAGTTCGACCAGCAGCAGCTGACGATGAAGGAGTTGCCGCCGTTTCCGAAAGGCTGTGAGTTCTTCTCCGTGATGCAGCTGGATGTTTCGAAACTGACAGATGCGGTCCTGACCTGGGGCAAACTCGCCCACGAAGCCTTTGCGCCGCCCGATACTCCGACGATCGACGAGTTACTCGAAAAGGTCAAAGAACAGGCGGGCGTCGACATTGTCGAGGACGTGCTCCACCCCCTGGGGGATACGCTGGCCATGTATGTGGACCCCGCCGCCAGCGGGTTGATTCCCGCAGTGGCGTTTCTGTTTGATGTCGACGAAGCGGACAAGCTGAAAGCCGCCTTGAAAAAGCTGGAAGCCCTGGGAACTCAGCTGGCAGGCGACAACGCCAAGTTCCGCACGAAGGAGATCAATAATCACACGATGCACAGCATCCAGTTTGCCGGACCTGTGGCATTTGTCAGCCCGTCCTGGGTGGTCGCCGACGGAACGCTGATTATCGGCTCAACCTCGCAAACGGTTGAAGCGCATCTCAAACGCATGAGCGGCAAGCTGCCCCAGTGGCAGGCTCCCGAGGATATCGCCGAGGCCCTGAAGCAGATGCCCGGCAAGTTCTCGATGTTCAGCTATTCCGATCCACGGACTGGCCTGCGCTCCATACTGAATTACGCTCCGACCGGAATTTCGCTGGCCGAACTCGGCATGGCGGAATGGAGGAAAGAGCGTGAGCAAGCCGGCAAGAAGGTTGACGAGTCGGCCGAATTTCCAGTGTCTGGAGACGATATCCCCCCTTCCGAAGAAATCATTGCACCCCTCTTTCCGAACATCATGATGAGTACGATCGATGACGAAGGGATCAAATGGTACAGCCGCAATTCCCTGCCGGCGGTTCCCCTTCCAGGTAGCAGCGGCGGAGTGGAAAGTGTCGGCGTGGTTGCGGTGCTGGTGGCCCTGCTGCTGCCTGCAGTCCAACAGGCACGCGAGGCGGCCCGGCGGTCGCAATCCAAGAACAACCTGAAGCAGCTGGGCTTGGCCATGCACAACTTCCACGACACGGCGAATAAACTTCCCGTGGGAACACACCCCAATCCCAAATTAAAACCCGAAGAACGCCTGAGCTGGATGGTCGACATATTGCCCTACATGGACCAGGCTGGCATCTACAACAAGATCGACTTCAAAAAGGGCTGGAATGACAAAGCCAATGAGCAATTTACCAAAGTATCCATTCCTTCGTATTTGAATCCCTCCCAGTCCAGTCCCCCGCGAGCTGACGGTTTCGGTGTCACGCACTACGTAGGAATCGCCGGCATCGGCAAGGATGCGCCCACGCTTCCCATCACGGACAATAAGGTCGGAATCTTTGGCTATGACCGAGCCGTTGACTTCTCGAAAGTGACGGACGGCTTGTCTAATACCATGATGATTACCGATGGTTCCAAGGATTTCGGGCCCTGGTCACAGGGTGGAGCGGCGACAATTCGTTCCCTGACCACCAAGCCCTATATCAACGGCCCCGACGGAATTGGCGGTCCACATGCGGGTGTGATCCAGGTCCTGATGGGGGACGGTTCGGTGCGTGCCATCAGCGTCAACATCGATCCTAAAACCTTCGAAGCCCTCGCCACGATCCATGGCGGCGAAGAGGTGGGCGATTTCTAACCGGCCACCGGCGAGACTAATTTACCAGCTGTCCCCAACTCGCCACCCCAGAAAGCTACTCCAAGCCCCTGCAATGATGTTTCGTTGCAGGGGCCTTTGCATTTCCAGCCTCCACTTATTGAAACATTCACTGCACCTCAGGGATCGTTAATTGATACACATCGAAACCACCATCACGATTCGAGACGAACACCAATTTGCCATCGGGTGACCAGCCAGGAAAATTGTCCGAAGCCGCATGTTGACTGACATTCCTGATATGGGTCCCATCGGCTTGCATCACGTAGATTTCAAAGTTACCGTCCCGGTTCGATGTAAAGGCAATGTGCGAGCCGTCCGGTGACCAGACGGGGTAGTCATCCAAGCCCCGACTGGTTGTCAGTCGCGTCACGTTCAAGCTGTCGACAGCGACCACCGCCAATTCAAAGTCCCCCCAACGACTCGTAGCGAACAGAACGTGCTTGCCGTCGGGCGACCACTGGGGATGAGCATCAAACGCCGGATCGTTTGTCAGCCGCTGGCGATTCTCTCCATCGGCATCGACCACGTACAACTCCTGGTTTTTCTCAAACGTCGAGGTGCAGACCAGCCGCTTCCCGTCAGGTGCCCAGCTGGCCCATTCCTCGTGGGATAGCCCCGCTTTGTCGCCCGCCAGCAGGCACGGCTCGGAACCATCGGCCAGACTGGTCCACAGATCGAGGTTGCCTTGCCCGGGAGTTTGCTCGACCTTACTCCAGGCGATCCGTTTGCCGTCTGTCGACCAGGCGGCATCACAGTGCGGCAAGGTCAACTGGGGCATGACGCGCCGCACCGGAACCTGCTCACCGCTCCACTGCATCAGCATAATCTTGTCGCCAGTGTGCTGCGTGAAGAGCAGCGCCTTCCCGTCGGGCGACCAGACCGGCCGCTGCTTGAAATGCCCGTCACGGGTCAGACGCGTGACCCCGGAAGGCTCTCCAGCACCGATCGTGGCCGCCAGCAACCCCAGGAAAACAGACCTGCCGAAAGCCATCACAACAGCTCCTCAACAACTTCACCCGGTGGCGTCAGCCCCACGCCCGTCAGTTGCGTGGTACCGATGCCGAGCTGCCCGTACATCGTCATCGCCAGATCACCGGGGCTCATCGGCCGCGACGCGGGGCGTTCTCCCAGGGCGTCACTGGCGCCGACCACCTGACCACATTGCAGGCCGCCACCAGCGACCAGGCCCGAGTAGCAATGTTCCCAATGGTCCCGTCCCGCCTTACCGTTGATTCGCGGCGTCCGGCCAAACTCACCCACCGCCATGACGACCGTTTGCTCCAGTAACCCCCGCTGGTCCAGATCGTTCAGCAATGCGGAAACCGATTGATCCAGCATCCACGCGTGCCGCTCCTGGAGCATGGAAAAATTGCGATCGTGCATGTCCCAGCCCCCGTCGCCGCCATCTTCCACCGGCTCGACATGCGAACTCCAGTTGACCTGCACGAAGGGCACCCCCGACTCCACCAGCCGCCGAGCCATCAGGCAACACTGTCCGAAACGAAAGTGCCCATACGCATTCTGCACAGCGGGTGGTTCCTGATCGAGATCGAAGAATTTGCGTGCTTTCCCCGACGTCAGCAGCGAAAAGGCCTGCTGATAGAACTGATCGAACCGCTGGACCGCTGGCGTGTTGTCGAGCCGCCGCGGCAACTGATCCATGGCGGCCAGCAGGCTGTGACGCGAATTCAACGTCGAGGACGTGAGCCCGGGAATCAGATCGAGTTCCGGAATCTTGACTCCCACATCCGTTTCATAGTCCAGCCGAAAAGGATCATAGAGCGTTCCCAGGCTGCCGCCCCCTTCGCCGCGAATGGGGCGATGTCCCTGATTCAGGTTTCCCCCCAGGGCGATGAAGCTGGGAATGTCGGGCCGGAAACCACGGATGCGAGTCACTATCGACCCGTGCGTCGGCCTCAATTGCCCCGGGACCACGGTACCTCCCAGGCTGGCGGCCCCCTCCATCGAACTGGTTAAGCCCACGGTCCCCCCGATACCATGGTCATTGGTGTCGTGATGCAATGACCGGACAATGGCGTATTTGTCGGCACAGCGGGCCAGGCGGGGCAACAGTTCGCAAACTTCGATCCCCGGCACATTGGTGGCAATCGGCTGGTAAGGTCCGCGAAATTCCTGGGGGGCCTGCGGCTTCAGGTCGAAGGTGTCGAGGTGGCTGGGGCCACCCCACAGCCAGAGCAGGATCATTGAGCGGGGCGGCCGAGCATCTGCGGCGGCGGCCTGCATTCGCAAGGCAGCGGGCCACGACAACCCCAGCGCGGCCAACGATCCGGCATGCAGAAACGCGCGCCGTGACCGCCCCTGGCAATCAACACCGTTCAAACCGCCCCAACGCAGCATCCCATCAGTCTCCTGGAGCCTCACCACCAATCAGTACTGGACGAATGCACGACCGCATATTGTATGCGATCTACATGACCCGAACCAACCACAGAATCTGAAATGCACCTCATGAAATCAAAGTCTTTTCACAGGACTGGGACGATGCCGACGGCAGTCTCCTGACACGAGTTGATCCATCTATTTTTGTTGAATGAGTTTCCTCTGCCCCGTCCAATTTCATCTACTCACAATTCGTCTTCTGCTGAAACCGGGGTTCCGATTAGAATTACACTCTGCGCGGTGGTGGACTGCGCGAACCTGGCACTATTCTGGTTGGCCTTGGGATGTTCTCGGAAGTTCTGGCTTCGGCCGTTCTCCCGGAGGTCCTGTTGCACAGAACACCCCGCGAGCGCTCGATGTCGGATTCGGAACAAGCTCCTGCAGATCAGCTCGATCAACTGTTTGCGGCCCCCGAAGCTGCTCCGGTCCCCCCTGCGCCCACGGTGCCGCCGTTGGTTTTGCCCGACGCCACGGCCGGGCGCCCGACCACGACACCCAAGCCTGCTGGAAAACAAAAGGTCGTCCGGTTTCAGGATCTGCTGGAGAAGCTGACGCCCGTCGTCTGGGTCACTCCCACGCTGCTGGTGATGAACGTGGCCTATTACGTGTTCATGGTCAGCCGCGGTGTCGATCCCCTGCAACCGGACGTACCGCAGTTGCTGCGATGGGGCGCCGACTACGCACCGATGACGTGGAATGGCCAGCCGTGGCGTCTCGTCTCCAATCTGTTCATTCACTGCGGCATCCTGCACCTCGCTTTGAATATGTGGGCGCTGTGGAGCGCAGGCCGCCTGTTGGAACGACTGGTCGGCAGCACCGGCTACTTGATTATCTATTTTGCCTCGGGAGTCGCCGGCAGTCTGACCAGCCTGTGGTGGAACGGCGATGTTGTCTCCGCAGGTGCTTCGGGCGCCATCTTCGGCCTGCTGGGGGCATTTGCCACATTCATCTGGAATCGAGCCGATTCGTTCCCGATCGCGGCACTGGGGCAGCTGCGCAACAGCCTGGCGATGTGCATTGGCTACAACCTGTTGTTCGGTGCCTCGATCCAGGGGATTGATCAAGCGGCCCACGTCGGCGGCCTGCTGTGCGGACTGGTCTGTGGGGGGCTGCTGAGCCAACCTTTGGATCAGTTCACGACGCGGCGGCGCTTCAAGAAGAACCTCGTCACGGCGGCCGTCGCCGCGTTGACCTTGGGAATCATGGTGCTGCAGCATCCGCCGCCACCTCCAGATCTCTTCCTGGAACTCGCGATTTACGACGAAATCGTTCCGCAGACGATCAATAAATTTAACACTGCAGCCGTGAAGTTCAACGAGCGTAAAATCACGTCCGGACAGATGATCGAACTCGTCCAGAAGGACATTCTGCCGCCGTGGATCAAAGTGCGGGAACATGTCGATAACCTCTCCAATATCCCGTCGGGCCGCCGCGAGCTGATTCATCAGATTCGCTCGCAATTGCTGTTGCGAGAAGAAAGCTGGAAGCTGCTGATCGACAGCCTGGAGCATGACGACAAGCAGAAGTTTCTCGAATACAAGACCAAGTGGAAACAGGCGGAACATCTCCGTGAGCAACTGGAGACCAAGCCATAGTTAAAGAATGACGCATGTTGAAATCAGAATGACGAAATCCGAATTGTCTGGTCCTGTCGAGAGTGTCTTTTCCAGTCGCGGAGCGGTAAGAATCAGGCAGGGTCAACCATTGACGACAGACCGGCAGCGACCGGCAGCAGTTCGTCAAACTGGTTTCGTCACTCGTCATCAAACAGTCCTCTCGTGATCGGAAGCTGACGGCATGCAATCGGATTATCGAGCCGGGGCCTTAACCCTGGTCCTGCTGGCCGTGAGCACGGGTTTATGGATCAATCTGCTCCGCCAGGGAATTCGCTATGGCTGGTCGTGGCCCCTGCAACCGCGTCGCGATGTTCCGTGGCGTCCGTGGGAAGCCGTGGCCACGATCCTGATTGTGTTGATCTGCATCGGTGCCGTGACACAACAGTTTGCCTCGGGCGGAACGACTGCCGATTCGCCCGAAGCCGGTTTTGACATTCGTAAGCTTCAGATATTCGCCGGATCACAGCTCGCGGAGCTGGCTTTGATCCCGTTAATTCTCGGGATCTGGCGCCCGTGCCGCTGGGAAGACTTTGGCCTCCGTGCGCACGGCTGGAAAACCGATCTCCAATTTGCCCTCTGGGGCGTGTTGCTCGCCCAATTGCCCGTGCATCTCCTGGAATATCCGATGCAAGGCTGGCGGGCCGAGGCCCCCCATCCCATGCTGGAACCGTTGAATTCTCCCAATGCCTGGCAGGTCTTGCCGTGGATTGCGCTGGAAGTCGTGGTGCTGGCTCCACTGGTAGAAGAACTGTTGTTTCGTGTCGTCCTGCAGGGGGCATTAGAGCGAGAGATCCCTGCTGTCTGGGCCATTGTCCTGACGGCCGCGGCCTTTGCCTGCATCCACCAAACCGCGGACTGGCTACCGCTGTTCCCCCTGGCACTGATCTTTGGATACGTCTACTATCGCCGTCGCAGCTATCTGGCCGTCGTCGTGCTGCACGGGCTCTTTAATGGCATCAGTCTGCTGGCCGCGCTCTGGCTCACGAAAATCATCCCGTGAGAAACCAGCTCGAAGCGCCAGCGAGCGTCGTTCTAACAAACATTCGAAGATGCATTCGCGGGCGCTGCGAGCTTGTCTGCCAGTGAGTCCCGCAGGCTCCCCAAATCGTTCAAGTTCAGCTCGCGCAAGCGTTCGACAGGAACCCACCCCTCGACAGTCCACCCCCTTTCGGCATTGTATGCTTCGATCAATTCCTGCAAATGGGCCGCACTAAGCTGCGCACCACTGCTCGCGCCGCCTGACAGAGGATCTCGCAAGAAACGCTTTGGCAGCGTGTCCTCTGCTGGAGTCCACCCCTGACCGATATTGAACCATTTCTTGGCCGTCACAATCCGATCGGCCGTCACCCGCAATTCGTCGGGAGTCACATCCCAGCCGGTGACCAGCCCCAGCATTTCAGCCATCGAACCGAGCTTGTCCTCGAACACGCCACGCAGGAATTTGCAGAGAATTAACGAATCCATCAGGGCCGCTTCATTCTCCGTCGCAATTGCCAGGGGCACGCCTTCGACCCCGACCGACAGGCGATTGACTTGCTCCGAAAAATCAACCTGATAGGCTCCCGAGCGATTATGGTCTGCCCCCCGCGACCCCACGGCAAACCCCAGGGCCATCGTCTGCAACGCCCGCGGCTCATAGCCGGGCAGCTCGAGACCTTTCACCTGTGGTGCGAAATCGAGGGACTCGTGACCGATTTCCAACGCCGCCTGCCGGCTCCCTCTGGCGAGAAGATCCCCCAGCCCGCGTCGCGCACTGATGTCTCGCAACATCTGCAGCAAGGCCGGCCCATTCCCGAATCTCAGCTCAGGGGCGTCGATCAACCCCAGCTCAGCACACTCCATCGCAAACGCCACGGTGGCCCCCGCACTGATCGTATCGAGCCCCAATTCGTCACAGAGTTGCGACGCCTGCAAGACCGTTTGAGGATCCGAAATCCCGCACAGCGGCCCCAGTGCGAACAGGTTCTCGTACTCCATCCGCACGCCTCTGCCGTTTGGCTGATCGGTCAGCGGAAAGATGTGCTCACACCCAATGGTACACGCGGCACAAGACGTCCGCGTGCGAGGCTTGCCGGCCGCAAGTGACTCGGGTGACAGCTGCGCTGCTCCCTCGAATTCACCCGCCTGAAAGTTGCGTGTCGGCAGGGTTCCCAACCGATTCAACGTCAGGAGATTGCTGACCGTCCCCAGTTCCCGATACTTGGCAGTCGCCGCACCGAACGAACGGCGTGACAGGTCCTTGCTATAGGCGAGCAACCGTTCCTGATGTGCGTACGGCGTGTTCTGCGTCCCCCGCACGGCGACCGCCTTCAGTCGCTTGGAGCCCATGACCGCCCCCAGACCGCCGCGTCCCGCGTGGCGGCCGTCATGAGAAATGGTGGCGTAGCTCACCAGGTTCTCGCCGGCAGGACCAATCGCGGCCAGTCGATAGCCCGTCCCGAATCTCGCCCTCAGTTCGTCGGCAGCCAGGCGGCTGGATTGCCCCCAGACCGTTTCCGCGCTGGTGAAATGAACTCCCCCCTCATCAATCACCAGACAGGTGGGCGCCGGCGACTGCCCGACAATCACGAACGCGTCGTATCCCGTCTTCTTCCCGGCAATCGCAAAATGGGACGAGGAGAGCGAATCATTGACCCGATTGGTCAACGGAGACTTGGCCAGCACGGCAAACTTGGCCGATGTCGTCAGGGGACTCCCCACCAGTGGGCTGAAGACAAAGATCAGCGGGGCGTCAGGTCCCAGCGGCTCCTGATTCGAGCGGCAATACTGCTGCAGCAGATACGTTCCCAGCCCGCTGCCGCCGATGTAGCGCCGCAGCACCTCTGCTGGCAGCCCAACCGACCGCGTGGTACACCGGCTCAGGTCAACTTCCAGATAGCATCCGTGATAGCCGCCGGTGGACATATCAGTCAAATCATCGTCGAAGAAGGGGACTGTGACCATCTACTATTGTATGCGTGACCACCATTCCTGGGGCGACAATTCCTGGATTTCGGCCCGTTTTTAAACTTCTCGCCCAGGCCACCGCGCAGCAGAAAACCGCACGGCAGCCGAAGCGGTCGTGCGGTTTTGATCTATTTACGGATTGTCAATCACTGAATGCTAGTTCGCGGCCAGCGGAGCAGGCGTTTCGTCTGCCAGACCGGGCACGTTCAATGCGGTGATCTGAATCGCGGTATACTTTTGGCGGTGACCAGTGTGGCGACGCATCTTCTTGCGGCGTTTGAACTTCTGAATCTCGAGCTTATCACCCTTGCGGTGACCGAGAATCTGAGCTTCAACCACAGCACCCTCAATCACGGGGGCACCGATCTTGCTGCTCGCCTTGGAACCGG
>CAZQUW010000068.1:0-16998 GCA_964596215.1 uncultured Planctomicrobium sp.
GCTGCTGCGGTAAAGTTCTTTGTCGCCTGGAAAAATCCCCGTCAAATCAAGATTTGATACTGCTGCGCACAATCCTGCTGAAATCCTGTGGCTAAAAACCTAATAGCAATTAATGGTTTTCGGTCACAAAGATGTTTGCAGCAGTAGACTCCAGGCCCTTTCGGGTGCCTCAATTCGGCACAATGCGCGAGATCTCACTCGTCAACGCTGACAAGACCCTTGCGTCAGTTCAGAACCGCGTGAAATACTGCGGTTCTGAACTGACCACAACCGGTTTTTTGTCAGGGGTTCTCATTCAAAATACGGGCACTGACGGGCCTGGAGACCCGTCCCACGATTCTGGCACGTCTACTTCAAGGCCAGTTTGGGCTTCTCGCCACCGATGCAAATCAGGTGGTTGAGGGTCCTGAGATACAAGCGTCCTCCCGCGACGGCCGGCGTGGAATGCATGGTTTCACCCAGCGGGTTGCGGGCGATCAGCTCGTAATTGTCGGAGGCTGCCAGGACGACGATTTCGCCGTCTGCAGTGGGGCAATAGAGCTTGTCGTTGATGCAGATCATCGAGCCGTAGTAGGTTCCGCCGACGCGTTTCTGCCAGACGACATCGCCCGTCTTGGCATTCACACAGGTGGCAATGCCATTGTCGGCGATCATGAACAGCCAGTCCCCTTTGGCCAGCGGCGTCGGGACATACGGGCCGACTTTGTCGACTTTATACGCGACAGTACCGCCCATCGGGTCTGCTGCGTCTTTCGGATGGACGGCGACCAGGAAATTGCCGCCGCCTCCCGAACCGCAGGTAATCGTGATCAGGCCCCCCGCAGTAATCACGGGCGAGCTGACGCTGCGCTTGTTGATCAACGCGGGGATTTCCCACACAACCTTGCCCGACAAGGGATCAACGGCTTTCATGCCGAGATTCGATTGGTTGAGGATTAACTCGTCTTTGCCCTCTGAATTCTTGCGGATGCAGGGGGTCGAGTAGGGGACGAAGGTGCTTTCACAGGGCAGCTGCCAGACCGTTTCGCCAGTCTTCTTGTCGACGGCGACGACGCTGCTCTGTCCGCCTCCTTCCTTGTCCTGGCAATTGACCAGGACTACCAGGTTCTCATAGAGAATCGGCGACACACCGGCACTGTGCTGGCTGACATAGGGGCCCAGATTGCGTTTCCACTTTTCTTTGCCGTCGTGGGTCATGGCCAACAGCGTGAGTTCTTCAGGCGCTGACCAGGAATAGTACACCAGATCGGCATCGCACGTTGCAGTGGGAGATGCGAAGCTATTGAGCTTGTGCCGTTTATGAACTGCGGATGTATAGCTCTGGGTCCACAGCAGCTTACCGCTGGTGCTGACCGCGAAAACCTTGCGTTCCGCCGAAGCGTCATCCGCGCCCGTGAGGAAGATCTTGTCGTTCCAGATGACCGGTGACGAATGTCCGGAGGCGGGCAGTTCGGTCTTCCAGTGATAGTCCTTCTCGGTCCAGGACGTCGGAATCGTCTTGGCATCGCTGATACCGCTACCGTTGGGACCACGGAATCGTGTCCACTCTTGTCCCCAAGCCAGCGAGGTCATCGCCACGGCTACGATCCAGACTACACTGGCACCACGTACCACTCGCATGGAACAACTCCCCTTTGAGTCCTCAGGAACCGCCGACGTCTCAGCCAGCATTAGAATTGCTCGTATGCTAATCGATGCAACCGGAATTGCCAACGCGGGATAGGTTACTGATGCGTTGATCGGCTCGTTCGCGAAGGAGTAGATATGCAGAATCGCTGATGTTGTCCAGGGGGAGCTGGTGCGAGGTGACGACAATCAGTCAGATGTTCTGGGGCTGAAGATTGAGGATCTCGACGGGTGCGCTGGATCTCGGTCAGCACCTGTAGCCGCCATCAGATTGAGATCGATGACCCTCACAATGCCGGAGTGGCGGGCCTCTTTGAATGGCAGGTATGCGGCATAGCAGTTGCCTTATTCCGCTGCGACAGATAATCATTCGAAATTCCGCGACGTCGTATCGCGGATGTGCATGCAAAGCGGGCAGTGCGTGCTGGCTGGCGCAGCACACCCGGATATCAGTTATTGACGCAAGTTCTTTTCCGATTGGATGCTCAATGGTGGTGGGCAATCCGGCGATCGTGTGTCATGATTGCCGTACGAGTCGCGCGGCAAACTGGCGTGGTATTTCCAATTGTTCTAATCGGCAAGATTGGGAAGACCGCCAGGATTGTTTGCAGCGACTCGTTTGACGTTTCTTAACGACATGGCGTTGCACTGCAGGGATCGCAGTGACCGCATTGCGAGAAAAGTCATGGATGGCACAATGATACAGCTGCTTCCGTGAGCCAGACCCGTTTGATCTGCGTCTCACGAGGATATCTTTCAAAAGTTTCAGAAAGTCCGTGAGATGACCATTCGTGTGGCCTTACACCATCGCACCGAATACCACTACGACCGCCCGATCACCGTTTCCCCGCAGGTTGTTCGATTGCGGCCCGCACCCCATTGCCGCACGCCGATTACCAGCTATTCGTTGAAGATTCAGCCGGAAACTCACTTTCTGAACTGGCAGCAGGATCCTTACGGCAATTTTCTGGCGCGCCTGGTCTTTCCGGAAAAGACGGCCGATTTTGTGGTGGAAGTGGATGTGGTCGCGGAAATGACCGTGATCAATCCATTTGATTTTTTTCTCGAGCCCGAAGCGAACGACTTTCCGTTCGAGTATTCGGACGCAGCCAAGACGCAGCTGCACCCCTACCTGGCCCTGGAAAAATCGTCCCCCAAGCTGGATGCGTTTGTCGCCGCGGCACCTCGGAAGTCGGTTGGCACGGTCAATTTCCTGGTCGATCTGAATCGCTACGTCCATGAAGCGGTCAGCTATGTCATCCGGCTCGAGCCCGGAGTGCAGACGGGCGAAGAAACACTGACCAAAAAGAGCGGTTCCTGCCGTGATTCGGCCTGGTTGCTGGTGCAACTGGTGCGACATCTG
Organism: uncultured Planctomicrobium sp.; assembly: GCA_964596215.1. Classification (GTDB taxonomy): domain Bacteria; phylum Planctomycetota; class Planctomycetia; order Planctomycetales; family Planctomycetaceae; genus JAKFVC01. Next base: position 2,990 of record CAZQUW010000068.1, read on the forward strand.
GGATTGGCGGCGCGGTTCGTGTCGGGCTATCTGATTCAGTTGAAGCCTGATCTGGCGCCGATCGAGGGACCCACCGGTTCGGCGACCGACTTCACCGACCTGCATGCCTGGGCGGAAGTCTTTCTGCCGGGCGCGGGTTGGGTGGGGCTCGATCCGACCTCGGGATTGCTGGCCGGAGAAGGGCACTTGCCCCTCGCCGCAACACCTGATCCGGAGTCGGCGGCTCCAATCACAGGTGGCGTGGAAGATGCCGAAGTGGAATTCGGCTTCGAGATGTCCGTGCAGCGCATCCATGAGGACCCGCGCGTCACCAAGCCCTACACAGAAGAGCAATGGACGTCGATCGAGCACCTGGGCGAACAGGTTGATCGGGAACTGGCGGCGGGCCCGAAGCAATTTACCATGGGAGGCGAACCCACATTCGTCTCGATCGATGATCGCGATGGCGATGAGTGGAACACGGCAGCCTTGGGTAAGAACAAACGGAAACTCGCGGGGACCCTGTTCCTGCGCATGGCGCAGCAGTTTGCCACTTCTCCGCTGCTCCATTTCGGGCAGGGGAAATGGTATCCCGGCGAACCGCTGCCGCGCTGGGCGTTGACGTGTTACTGGCGGAAAGACAAGCAGCCCATCTGGAAGCAGCCGGAACTGATCGCCGAAGATGAGCGTGACTACGGGTGTGATTCCGAGGACGCCCAGGAATTCATTAACCAACTCGCCGAGCGGCTGCATGTGGTTCCGGACAACGTCTTGCCGGGGTATGAGGACACCTGGTTCCACCTGTTGAAGGAGCGGAAGCTGCCGATCAATGTCGATCCGTTGCAGTCGGATCTCAAGAAGCCCGAAGAGCGGACCCGTCTGGCGAAACTGCTGGAGCAGGGGCTCGATAAAGTTGTGGGATATGTCCTGCCGATTTGCCCGGCAACTCACTCGACAACCAACATCACCTGGAAAAGCAGCCCCTGGTTCCTCCGCCAGGAGCGGATGTATTTGATTCCGGGCGATTCGCCCATGGGCTACCGCTTGCCCCTCGATTCGCTGCCGTGGGTCGCTCCGGCTGACTATCCGCATATCCACCAGCGCGATCCGTTGATGGACCGCCCCGAATTGCCGAATGCCTATCGCGAGAATCGACCCTATCCGTACAGCTACAGCAACTCGAACGGCAATGGCAACGGCTACGAGGAAGCGCCGGTGGCCCAATCGTTGCGGTGGATGACGCAGATGGCCAATGCCGGGACCGAAGCGACGGCCAAGGCCATGCTCGGTTTCGGGGAAGCTGTCGGATACGGTCATGCGGAGGACCTGCTGGGAAGTGACTCCGCGGTTATGGAGCCGGGCTTCGAGAGCACGACTGCACCCCCTGAGACCCCCATTACGGCCACGGCGTCCGTGACCGAAGTGGCACCCGCGTTGAATCAATCGGCCGCCAACACGGTCCGCACCGCCATCTGCGTGGAAGCTCGCGGGGGCGTGCTGCATATCTTTATGCCGCCGGTGGCCTTGATTGAAGAATATCTGGAACTGGTGTCAGCCGTCGAAGAGACGGCAGCGAAGATGTCGCTGCCGGTGAGGATCGAAGGTTATACGCCGCCACGCGACTACCGGATTGAACAGTTCGGTGTGACGCCCGATCCCGGGGTCATCGAAGTCAATCTGCAGCCCGCCAGCAATTGGCGCGAACTGGTGCACAACACCAGCGTCCTCTACGAGGAAGCGCGTCAGTCGCGGCTGTGCACCGAAAAATTCATGCTGGATGGCAAGCACACGGGGACGGGTGGCGGAAATCACATTGTCCTGGGTGGACCGTCCCCCAAGGACAGTCCCTTCCTGCGGCGCCCGGACTTGCTCCGCAGTCTGGTCTCCTATTGGAACAATCGGCCGTCTCTCTCGTATTTGTTTTCCGGTCTGTTCATCGGCCCGACGAGTCAGGCGCCGCGTGCTGACGAAGGGCGTCACGAAAGTATTTACGAGCTCGAAACCGCGTGTTCGCTGCTGCCGGAAGATGGTCCCTGCCCCCCGTGGCTGGTGGACCGGGTCTTCCGTCACCTGCTGGTGGATCTCACCGGTAACACGCATCGGGCCGAGTTCTGCATCGATAAGTTGTATTCCCCCGACAGTTCGACGGGCCGGCTGGGGTTGGTCGAATTGCGCGGTTTCGAAATGCCTCCGCACGAAAAGATGAGTCTGACGCAGCAACTGCTCGTCCGGGCGCTGGTGGCGTGGTTCTGGAAAAAGCCGTACCGGCAGCCACTCGTTCGCTGGGGGACATCGCTGCACGACAAGTTCATGCTGCCCCATTTCGTGTCGCAAGATTTTGGCGAGGTGCTTTCAGACCTGGCTGATGCGGGCTTCGAGTTTGATCGGGAGTGGTTTGCCCCGCACTTCGAATTCCGCTATCCCCTGATTGGCCAAATCGAGCAACAGGGGCTGACCCTGGAAGTGCGGCAGGCCGTCGAACCCTGGAATGTGCTCGGGGAGGAGCCGGGCGCCGGAGGTACGGCCCGTTATGTCGATTCATCTGTGGAGCGTGTCCAGGTTAAGGTTCGCGGGATGACCGATTCGCGACACGTGGTCACCTGTAATGGCCGACGTGTCCCCCTGCGGGCGACCGGGGTCCAGGGTGAGTTTGTCGCAGGTGTCCGGTTTCGGGCCTGGCAGCCCCCATCGTGCCTCCATCCCACGATTCCCCCGCATGCGCCGCTGGTATTTGATCTGGTTGATGCCTGGAATCAGCGTTCGATTGGCGGCTGTACGTGGCAGGTGTCGCACCCCGGGGGACTGAACTTCGAGTACTTCCCGGTGAACGCGAACGTCGCCGAAAGCCGCCGGGTAGCGAGATTCTCTTCAATCGGCCATACTCCAGGTCCACAAGTGGTGCCGCCGATGGAGATCAATGCCGATTATCCATTGACGCTTGATCTGCGGCGACCCGTGCAATTCGCGACGCCTGGTAACGGTCCGTGAGGCAAATGAACGCGAACAGAACCTCGGCAGCAGTTCCGAATCTCGTAGATTGCTCGGGTCACGAACTGCTTGCCCCCCGGTTTTATGCAGGAGTCTAAGTCAGCCACGCTCGCCAGAGCGTGGAAACCGACGGAAGGGGCCACGTTCTGGCGAGCGTGGCCGGAGACGTACTTCCGCGGGTCTACTTAGGATCAGTCGTCGAAGTCAGAGGGAGATGGAGCGAAAATGAGTTTAACCACCGGTACGGTGAGTGCTCACCCGACCGGCGAGTTCGCGTCACTTTATCAGCCGACCAACCAATTTTATGACGAAATGGTGTCGGCTGGCGGCGGCATTCGTCCGGCTTGGGCTCAGTTCGTACCGAGATTGGACGAATTGGGAGCCGAGGGCCTGACACAGCGCACCGAGCAGGCACGTCGTCTGCTTCGCGAAAATGGAGTGACGTACAACGTCTACGGCGCATCCCATGACCTGGAACGCCCCTGGGATCTCGATCCGCTCCCGATTTTGTTGCCCGAATCCGAGTGGGAGCCCCTGTCAGAAGCGGTGCAGCAGCGGGCGCTGTTGCTCGATCGGCTGCTGGCCGACATTTATGGACCCCAGACAGTCCTGAAAGCCGGGGTGCTGCCACCGCATGCCATCTTCCAGCACCCGGGATATCTGCCACCCTGTACGGGAATTGTGCCTCCCGGGGGTGTGTTCCTCCATTGGTACGCCGCCCAGTTGGCCCGACGTCCCGATGGCAGCTGGGCCGTGCTGGGTGACCGCACGCAAGGGCCTTCGGGTGCCGGCTACGCGGTGGAAAACCGCATTATTGTTTCCCGGACTCTGCCCCAGGATTTTCAAAGTTCCAACGTCGTCCGTCTGGCTTCGTTCTTTATCACGCTCCGCAATACGCTGGCCAATCTGGCACGCCAGCATCGGGACAATCCCCGGGTGGTCCTGCTGACACCGGGCCCCAGTAGTTCCCGCTATTTTGAAGATGTGTACCTCGCCCGTTACTTGGGATACGCTCTGGTGGAAGGTGGCGATCTGACGGTGCGTGGCGTGGGGGTCTACTTGAAAACCCTGGGCGGACTGCTGCCCGTTGATGTGATTTTGCGGCGCATGGTCGATGCGGACTGCGATCCGCTGGAACTGCACCCCGATTCCAGCTGGGGCATCCCGGGTCTCGTGCAGGCAGCCCGCGACGGGCAGGTGGTCATTGCCAACGCCCTGGGCAGCGGCTATCTGGAGGCCCCGATTCTGCAGCCCTATCTGCCGGCGATCTGTCGTCATTTGCTGGGGCAGGAACTCAAGCTGCTGGGAGCCCAGACGTGGTGGTGCGGTCATCGCGAACAGCGACTCTATGTGGAAGAGAATCTCGACAAACTGATTATTCGCCCCGCGTTTCGACAGCGCAAGGTTCGCACGCATGCCGGCTGGTTGCTGTCGCATGACGAGAAGTCCAGGCTGCTGGCTGAAATGCGAGCGCGCCCGAGCCAGTTTGTGGCTCAGGAACCGATCCCGGGCTCGACGGCGCCGATCTGGAACGGGACGGAATTGCAGCCGTGGCATGTCACCTTCCGGGCCTATGCGGTCGCCCATGAAGGGGGCTATCAGATCATGCCGGGAGGCTTGTCACGCGTTGCTCCCCGGTCGGAGATGCTGACCGAGTCGATGACCGCCGGACAACGCAGCAAGGACGTCTGGATCCTGGGTGACCGTCCCGTGGAGACTGTCTCGCTGTTGCGGCCCCCCAGCACCGCGCTGGAACTCCGCCGCACCGGCAACGATCTTCCCAGCCGCGCGGCCGATCATCTGTTCTGGCTCGGGCGGCTGATCGAACGCTCCGAAGCCAAGGTCCGTCACGTACGCAGCGTTGTGGCCCGAATGACTAGTGAACTGCAGCCTGCCGGACTGGCAGAACTGCATATGTTGTTTGTGGCCCTGGATGACACCTGGGAATCACCCGTCGCCGAGCTGGATCTGGAACACCCCGAGGCCTGGCCCAAGCTCCGGGAGGCCGTGTGGGAGTTCCTCTATGATCCGAAACGCAAGGGGGGCCTGCTGGAAACCCTGCATAGCGCCAATCGAACGGCTTCGATTGTCCGCGATCGGATCTCGATTGATGGCTGGCGCATCGTCAATCAACTCGAACTGCATCCGCAAGCAGATGACGCCGATGAGCCGGTCGCGGTGGATCTGGCAGGCGCCCTGACCCCACTGAATCACCTGTTGACGTTGCTGTCAGCGTTTAGTGGACTGAGCACAGACAGCATGACGCGCGGACCCGGCTGGCGATTCCTGGATATCGGGCGCCGTATTGAGCGCGCATTGCAGACAGTGCGGTTGATTCGCGGGTTGCTGGTTGATGCTCAGGCGGACTTGCTGCCGCGGCTGGAGGCGATGCTCGAGATTGCCGACAGTTCGATGACCTATCGCTATCGTTACCTGACCACATTGCAGCTGGCACCGGTCCTGGATCTGGTGCTGGTCGACGAGACCAATCCCCGCGCGGTCGGTTTTCAACTGGTCGCCCTGGCCGAACACGTGAAGAATTTAAGTCGCGATCGGGGTGAGTTCGTGCGCAGCCCCGAGCAGAAACTGATGCTGGCCGCACAGGCGGCATTGCGACTGGTCGATGTGGAGGCGTTTTGTTCGGTCAACGGACTGGAAGATCGCGTGTTGTTAGATGATTTCCTGGAGCATGTGGCGCTCGATCTACGATCGCTTTCGGACAGCATTACACATACTTACCTGACACATACGGTCCCGGCCCGGCAGCTGGATACGCTGGTGACGTCCAACAAAAGGTAACGCTCGTGCAATACTCCGTCAGCCATACCACGACCTATTCTTATTCCGATCCGGTCGCGCTGTGTCAGAATCAGATTCACCTGACACCGCGACCGACGCCCTGGCAGTCGTGTGCCGATTTTGAGCTGGAGATCAGTCCGGAGCCGGTGATCCGCCGCTGCTGGACTGATATCTTTGGGAACGAAGTCTGGTACTTCTCGATTGAGGAACCCCATAAAGAGTTGTCCATCACCGGACGGAGCAAAGTCGCCGTCATTCCGCATTCGATGAGTGCGCAACGGGAATCCCCCCCCTGGGAGCTGGTTCGCGACCAACTGGCCGAGGCTTCCAATCTGGAATTGCGCCTGGCGGCGCAATACTGCTTTGAGTCGTGGTATGTGCACTACCTGCCGCAGGCCCTGGAGTATGCGGCGCTCAGCTTTCAGCCGAATCGTCCGATTCTCGAAGCGGCGATTGATCTGATGAGTCGCATCCATACCGACTTCAAGTATGTTCCCGCATCGACGGCCGTGACGACATCGACGGCCGAGGTGATGCACCGGCGGTGCGGGGTGTGCCAGGATTTTGCGCATCTGCAGATCACCTGCCTGCGCAGTCTGGGGCTGGCGGCACGCTATGTCAGCGGATACTTGATGACCGATCCGCCCCCGGGGCAACCCAGGCTGGTGGGTGCGGATGCGTCGCATGCCTGGCTGTCTGTGTTTTGCCCGGGTATTGGCTGGGTTGACCTTGATCCCACGAACAATGTGATCCCCCATCTACGGCATGTGACCGTGGGCTGGGGCCGGGACTATGGCGACGTCTGCCCGATCCAGGGGGTGTTTACAGGTGGTGGTAAACACTCGATGTTTGTCGCCGTCGATGTGAGTCCCATTGGGAACTCGGCCGAGTAATTCCGGGGGTTTGCGAGGGTCGAATGGGACCTCGCGCCGCCGTCCTTCAGCCTCGGATAAGTTCCGCCGCGGGGACTCCTGAGTTGTCAATTTAACACCAACTACAAATACTATGTGCAGTTGTCGGCCTCCGTCCCGGAAATGGATGAAAGGCTCGCGCAACAGTAGCCAGGCTGGCGTTTTTTGGAGTTGGAGCGTCCATGTCCGACACGGTTGATGAAACACGCGCCGTCCGTATTGCGGAAGGGCCGGTGGTCTATCTGCCTCACGAAGAGTTCGGCCTGATCGATCTGGCAGTGATTCTCGTGCATCGGTGGATGTGGATCGTGGGGGGATTGCTCGCGGTCTGGCTGGTGACTTTCTGGTCCTTGTCGCGGTCACCCGTGCGTTATGAAAGTCGCGGCGTTGTGAAGATCGGCCACTACCGCGTCAGTTTGCCGATTACTCCGACTAAAGATCAGCAAGACGTGCTGCTGGAGGCCGCTCCGGTCGCTGCGTTGCGGGTCTCCCGCGAATATGCGGCGCATTCTCCTCTAGGGCAGAAGTTCGGTGGGGCCTATGTGTCGGACGCGGTATTTGAACGGGGGGCCGACGAACTCCTCACAATTGCGGCGCGCGGATCCTCCCCGGAGAGCGTGCGAGATTTTCTGAACGCGGTGCTGACGGAATTTGTCGACTATCACAAGTCGCTCTATTCCGAAGAGCGAAAGATCATTCAGCAGCGCCTGGAGACGATTGCCAAAGAGCAACAGCGGATCGCTGCGGAGCTGCGTCAGCTTGAGGCCGCGCCGGCCCGAGCGGGGCAGAATGACGCGGTGCTGGCCGTGCAGCAACTCAGTCGTGCACAGCTGATGCAGCAGGATTTGACCCTGGAACAGGAATCGTTCCGCCTGCAACGCGACATCATCAATTTGCAGTCCCCCCCGACTCAACGCATTTCAAACGCCACACTCCCCTCCGTCCCGGTGGAACCCCGTCGCAATTTTACGTGGGGCATTGGAACTGGCCTGGGATTGTTGCTGGGCTGCGGACTGGCGTTCTTCTTCGAATTTCTGCAGCAGGTTGCTCGCCGGCTGCGAACTGGCTTAAAGAGCTGAGGTTTCAGAGTCGCGGGGAGAAAGTGTTCGATCACGTCATTTCCAGTCGGCCCCGGTTGACACGCTCTCTAGCCTTCGTGCGTTCACACGCTCATACTGTGCCAGATTCTGATCACTCGCATTAGCCACAACTTTCGGGGCCACCGATGAATTTACGCATCCGCACACTGGTGTTGATCTGGTTGTGTTTGTTGGCGGCGGTGTCGTATTTTCAGCGGAATCTGGGAGTGGCTGAGAGCACCATTCGCACCCAGTTGGAACTGACCAAGGATCAGATGGGAGTGCTGCAAAGCTGCTTCTTCTGGAGCTATGCGTTGTTCCAGGTCCCGACCGCCTGGCTGGGGCATCGCTGGGGCCCGCGGTTTGGTCTGACTGCCTTTTGCCTGACGTGGTCACTGGCGACTGGCTTGACCGGAATTACCGATTCATTCTGGATGCTCTGTGCGGCGCGTGTCATTTCCGGCTTCGGACAAGCGGCGGTCTTGCCCGGGATTGCCGAAGTCTTGTCACTGTGGTTTCCCCAGTCCACGCGTGGACGAGCAACCGGGCTGATTGCTGCCAGCATGCAGATTGGCGGCGTGTTGAATGCCTGGACGACCGGTTCCCTGCTGCAACTGGTCACCTTAGAGGGCTACTTCTGGGCCCTGGCCATTCCGGGATTCTTGTGGGCGATTGGTTTTTATCTCTGGTTCCGGGACAACCCTCGAGAATTCTCCGGACTGAGTTCTTTGGAGGTCGCTGAACTGCCTGTTCCTCAACATCAGCAAAGCAGCGCCGGCAATTTTTCGTGGTGGAAACTGATCAGCAGTCCCGTGCTGTGGTTGATTTGCGGACAGCAGTTTTGTCGAGCTGCCGGATACATTTTCTTCGCGACCTGGTATGCGACTTACTTACAGGAAACGCGGCAATTTAATGTCGAGCAGTCGGGATTCGCCACCGGGTGCACCTTCGGAGGATTCCTCATCGGAGCATTGGTGGGCGGGGCCGTCTCAGACTGGATTTTGCATCGTACGGGCCGAGTCTGGCCGGCTCGGCAAGGAGTCGCCATCGTCAGCATGCTGGCCGTGGCCCTGTGTTTTGCGGCGTGCTTTGCCATTCCGGGACAGGATCAATTCGCCGCCGTGTTGTTGACCAGTCTGATGGCATTGGGGGCGTTCTTCGCAGGGGTGGGCGGCCCGGCGGGTTATACGGTGACGATGGACGTCTCGGGCAAGTCGGTCGCCATGGTATTTGGGTTTATGAACATGGCCGGCAATCTCGGTGCCGCCCTCTTGTCGATGATTGTCCCCTGGCTCCTCGGGCCTGCCAAGAATCAGTGGGACCTGGTAATTGGCGTGTTTGTCGGCTTGTATCTCGCGGCCGCTTTCTTCTGGTCGATGATCAGTTCCCATCGCACAGTGTTCGGGAAATCTTCACCGGAGTAGACCGATCTGAGGATTCACATCACGAGATCTCACCAGAGTTCCGCCTTAGTCCACATCCTTGCTCGAGCGGCGCGAGTGACGTGTTGGCAGCGAAATCGGCTCATTTGCTGGACGCCGCTTTTGTAGCACCGGGCAGCGTTCGCTCCAGTTCTTTCAATTCTTCATCAAACGCCTTCAGCTTTTCATCATCCAGGTACTTCTGAATGATCTTCGACGCCTCACCGCAGACTCGTTCGATGTAGGCAGCCGCGCTTTTATCTTTGGCCCCCTGCGCGGCCTTGATGGCGGGGATGCGGATCGCGTTCAGCTCTTTGAGATAGTTGTCGGTCGCGGGCAATACACGCAGTTCGGTCCGCAGTTCGTTCGCCGATTTCCAATCTCCCAGTTGCACCAATCGCCGGATCCGCGCCATCAGGACCGCCCGCTGGGCAACCGTGTCGGTCAGATTGGATTGCAGTATCGAGAGTTCCCCTTCGACTCGCAGGCGGATCGAATCATCGGGCAGTTCGGCAGTGACATGAGATTCCAGCCCGGGAACTAACGGCAACCGGGCGAGTGTCTTCTCGCCACTTCTTACGGACAGCCAGAGCAGGGGATCAGTGGTGCGGGCGGGAATGCGGATCGCTCCATTGCGATCGGTCATCATCCGTACGGGGGGGAGATCAGGCTTCGATTTCGCATCGACGACCACTCCGACCAGCGGTTTGGCCGGCGACTGTTGCGAGATCAGTCGCAGTTCGGTTTCCGGAGCAACTGGTTCCAGGGCGCGGGCCAGGACATCAATCCGGGGGCGGCGGCGGTTGGGCAGGGCCGATCGCAAGCCGCTGACGACACGTGCCTGACCGTGCGCCCGGTTAGCGGGATTGATCTCGCTGACCTGCAGCAAGGTCCAGGGAATTGCCTGCAGTTTTTCTACGGTGCCCTGGGGGTTGCGATAACGCAAATAGGGCTGCCAGAATTGGCCTGGCCGCAGCTGCACACAATTGGGATCGGCCGGTGTCAGCGCACCGGCCTGCACCGTGACAGCCGCGATGCCGTCGGTAATGCGTTCAATCTGTAATCGCGGGCGGAATAGATCGTGAGCGAGTTGAAAGACTGCCGCGGACAACTCGCGACGCTGCTGCACCTGACGTGAGATGGCCGGGCCCAATGTGCGGCCGACCGGGTCCCATTCACGGCCGGATAAGGAATACTCGCCACCCGTTTGTTCCAGTATCATGACGAATGTTTTGTCGCAGGTCTCGCTGGTCCACCCGGCTGGCAGGTTGTCAGCGGAAAGTCGACCGAGATGTTCCGCTGATACTGGAAACAACCACTGGTTTTCTTCGGTCGTCACGGTCCACATTTCGCCCAGCAGGCGGTCCGCAATCTCCGGGACTTCATTCAGTAGGGATCCGCAGAAGGAGGCCTCCAACTCGGGAGACGCCGTACAGGCCAACGAGACGCGCACGCGATAGGGTTGCAGTTCGAAGGGGATTGAGACCGGCTCGGCGGCGGTGAGGCACGTGACACAGCACAGCCAGATCACCACACATTCTGCCGAAGTCGCCAGACGTTGGGAAATCTTCCAGATGCGGCCAGAACCGCCTGGAGTTCCGCGATCAGGGGCACGTCTCATCATGGCGCGTCCTTCGGGAACCAGGGTTGCAGCTGCCACCGTTCTACGTCCTGATAGGGGAACATCGGCCGGGCAGGCAGGCCGCGCAGCTGCTTGCGGCTCAGCATGAATTCCGAGACTTCCCAGAGAGGAATCAAGTGGACTTCGGACCATAAATCACGATGCAGCCGGCGGAGCTGACGTTCGGCCGAGGACCAGTCGCCGGCTTGATCCACGGCGATCAATTCCTGACGCAGCCAATCTGGCAAATGGGCCAGTGATTCCACCTTGGCATGGGTATCGAGCGTCAGGCAGGGCCACAGATCGGTCAGCGGCTCGGTCATCTGGACGGTCCGATACAGCATGTCCCAGGGGGCAGGGTCAGCCGCCGCATTGAAGGGGATCTGTGGACCCACTTCGACGACTTCCACGGCGATGCCCACCGCTTCCCATTGTTTCGCCAGTTCCCTGGCCGCGCTCTGTTCGATGACATCCGAGGAGACTCCCAGCCGTAACTTGGGAATCTCGCCATTGAGTTCCTTCTTGGCCGCCAGCAACATCGAGTAGGCCAGGCGGGTGTCGAAGCGGTGTGGTGAGATCAACGCATTGGTTGCCGAGTGTTGAATGGCGAACGGGCCCGATGTCAATCGGCCCCGCGCCAAGGACTGGCCTTTCAGGACGACATCCCTCAGGATTGTTTGCCGGTCGGTGGCGTACACCAGGGCGCGGCGGAGTGAGTTGTTACGAAGGGCAGGGTGCCGCGGATGGAATTGGATGAGATGGGTGCGCGGCTGCGCGAACTCGAATAGACTCACCTCGGGCAGCCGGGCAACACGTACCAGATCTGACAGGGGGACGCGGGGCACAAATGTAATCTCCCCGCGCAGCCAGCCTTGCCACAATCTTTCATAAGACGCATATCGCCGCTCAACAATCTCACCGAGGTAATACTCTTTACCGGATGCCGGCTGTGCCAGGGCGCGGCGATACGTGACGCGCTCGGGTGTCACCTCTGTGCGAACAAAGCGTTGTCGGGCTGTCACGGCGGCATCGGCTGCCGTCGATGGCCGTGTGGTCAAGGGAATGGCAAAATGAAACAGAGCTTCGGGGCGTAACGGAGCATGGCGAAATTCGACACTGAATTCGAACGGTGACAGGCTCCGGACCCCGGAGATGTAGCTGGCAAATCGTTCGTCGAATTCCGTGTGCGTGGGATCCAGCCGTGCCGCAATCTCGGCGACGACCGGACCCGCGGTGACCACCTCGCCCCCTTCCCAGGGAGCGGTCTGTTTTTTTAATCGAAACAGAATACTGCGGCCGAGGTCGGTCGGTTCCCAGTCTTGAATGAAACGCGTGTGATAACGGACCAGGCGATCGTCCATCCGCCCCGGTTCAAACAAACCCGATTCCAGTAACCGACTTTCGCGTTCCACCGCGACTGGAGTACTCGAAGGGCCGGCTGCAATTTCCAGGGTGCCGACATACAAACGCTGGTAACGCTGACAGATCCGCCGGTATCCGTCGCCATTCTCGGTGCTGTCAGGCCAGATTTTAATTGCCAGCTCAGCATGATCGACGGCGACAGGTCCATGGCCGGCCTGTTCCGCAGCCGTGGCCGCAAGCAGTTCCTGGGTGGCCCGTGCGGTGAGCTCCTGAGTCCAGCGAGTCACGACAGAATGGTTGGAATAGGCCCGTTTTAACCGCCCGATAAAGTGCCGGGCACGCCGGTAGTCGCCCGCAGCCACCGCCTCCTGAATGAGCGGATCGATCGCCAGGCCGAGTTGTCGTTCCAGATCGGGATAGGTGGGACTCTTGCTGAAAACCTGCTCGAACTGCGCGGCGGCCTGTTCGTAACGTTTCTTCTTGAGCTTCATCACCCCTTCCACAAACTTCAAACGTTCCCGTCGCTCAGAGAGCCCCGGCCAGTTTGGATTGCGCTGCTGCACCGCGGTCAGCAACTCAAAGGCATCGGCGGCCCGTTCCTGATCCAGCAGCAGATCAGTGCGTTTCAGCATCAGATCTTCGTAGTGGACAATCTGCCGGATATTCTGGATATGAATCCGGTACTCGCCATCGTCTTCGTCATTCTTCAACAGGACGATGTTGAACTTAGAGAGTTCTCGCCGTCTGGCCTTTTCCTCGTTGCGTGCCGACTCGTCGGTACCGTTAATCTTTGGAAGGGGTTGTTCCCGCGCCTTCTTGATGCGCTCTTCGATCGTCCGCAGGGTGCCTGGCCGGGGGGAAACCGGTTCGACTTCGATCACCTTGTTACCCCGAATGAGCACAATCCAATCAACTGCCGGACCTTTCAGCAAGCGCTCCATGCTCGGCAGCGGCTTGGCGTCGAGTGCGGGGAGTTGTCGGAATTCTTCGGAATCGTCCGGTTCCGGTGGAGCGGGATCGGTGTCGTCGGCTTTAGGATTGGCAGGATCCTGCCCCGGCTGTGCCGCGGCTTTCGTCGTTGGAGCGGCCGGCTGGCTCCGCGCGAGCGAAGGTAGGAACAGTGTGGCAATCAAAACGATCCAGATGAACCGGGCGACGGAAGTCCCCGGATGCTGCCATGGGCCAGAACAGTGAAGAAGAATCCGGGGGCTTACGCCACCCGGCTCACCTGGGTTTCCTGCTGTTAGTGACAAGAAGTGTTCTAGTTGTTTGCCGATCATGGCGCCATCTCCAGCCACGGGTTCAGCAATAGAACACTCCCATCCAGCGTCCCGACAAACACCTGTTCTTGCAACGACAATGGCCCGAGCGAAATGGGTTGGCCAGGAGCGATCTCGCGAACGATGCTGCCGTCGGTCCGTTTACGCAGCGTGACGTGGCCGGATTGGGATGCGAATAACAGTTGCTCGCCGCGCTGCAGAGGCGCACCCGCGAGTCCCCCAGAGTCTGACTGCTGCTTCCACGTGACTGCCAACGGTTCACTCTGGATGGCGACCAGTTGGCCACGTCCGCACACCATGAAGAGCCAGTCTTTGACAACCCAGGGCCCTTGCGAGACCACTTCGGGCAGGGCCACTGCCCCCCGGCTTTCGAGCGTTCCCACATCAAAACTCTGCAATTGCTTGCCGGTAGCCAGATAGAGCCGGTTGCCGATCAGGACGGGGGGTTGCTCGACCGACGTTTTTAACTCCAGGGAACTCACTTCCGCAACATGCGGCACCGGTTCGGCGCGAACCTGTGCGCGAATGACCCGCCCCTGACTGGTCACGGCAATCGCCTGTTTTTCGTC
>CAZQUW010000068.1:17098-22569 GCA_964596215.1 uncultured Planctomicrobium sp.
GAGGCCACTGGGAATGGGCAGGGTCGTTACAGGCCGCAGATCGCTGCCACCGGCCTTTAGCTTGGCGGCGGTCAGCGTGAAGACGTCTCCGGCATCTGTCAGTAAGGGGACTGAGCCATCATTGGCCGGAGTCGTGCCGGCGACCACTGCGCGGCTGGCGAGTACCGACAGCCATTGTGATGCCATTTGCTGACGATCGGCTGCCAGAAAATAGGTCGCGGAATTCCAGGGAACGCGCGATGTGGCATACAGTACCTGATCGAGGACCTGCACCGGCTGTGTCGAGATTCCCAGGCCCAGTTCCCCCTTTTGGGGCACCAGGCTGTCGGGACCAATCTGCAGTCGCCGTAGCGTGCTGCTGGTCATCCACAGTTCATTGTCGGGTCCCAGCGTGACATAGATCGGCCCCCCCTGCGGTCGCTCCGCCTGATAAGTTCCGGCCGCGGCCAGTGCCTGCTCACCTTTTTCATCGGAGACGGTGAACGACGACAATTGCTCGGGGCTGGACGGGACGATCAGCTGTTTGCCGCGCAAGACCGCCGGGTCACGTACCTGTCCTTTAACGCGTGCTGCTGCCAGTCGCGACAAGGGTTGGTCTGCATGAGACAGATCCCAGACGCGCAGCTGGGCCGAATCCTGGCGATCATTCTCTGCGGTCAACAGGAAATCCCCTATTTTCATCAATGGGGACTGTATCGATCCTGGCGCATGGCCGGTGTAGGTCACCGCGACACATTCCAGCGGCCGGTAATTCAGCGTATATATCACCGCACGCGCTCCGGCAACCAGCAACCGCTCGCCGTTCGCAACCAGCACTGGCGAAGTTACCAGCGGTTGGGAGAACTTTAACTGCGCGGTGAGCTTGCCGGTCACCGAATCCAGCTGGCACAGCCGGCCATCGCGGGTGGGGATAAATATCTGTCCCGCATGGACCAGGGGCGCAGCGGCCGCGGGGGCCGGCAAGCCCTGTCTCCAGATCAGCCCGCCGTCGCGCTGCCGCACCAGGATCAGTTCATTGACGCGAGTATCGAACAGCAGCAATCCCAGGACATCGAGCGAAACCGGTTGCGGGGGAAACGGGGTATCGGTCCCGATCACGCGCCGCCATTGGATGATCCCCGTCAGGCTGTCTGCGGCGAAACAGCAATCCTGGGCCACCGTGAAGACGTTGGTGCCACCGGGGACCGTGTCGGCTCGCGTTCGCGTCTGACGCATCAGGTTCAACGAGGGCAGGGCCACAGCTGCAGGCAATTCCGTGGTGTGGGCCGCCTGATCCAGTGCCGCCCGCGCGCACAATTTTCGTTCCGCATCCAGCGCCTGCTTCAAGCCCGCCTGCAGGGCTTTGTCCCCTTCCAGATCGGGATATTTCAGCAAGAGTTTGCGACGCGTGTCGAATGCCGCGAATGGGGCATTCTGTTTGAGATTCTCGTCAATCTGAGCCAACGCTGTTTGAAATGTTTCGTGCTTGCGAATCGCGGCTTCGGCCTTCTGGACCGCCGTGTCGATGTCTTGCAGGGCCTGCGTGGGGGGCTTGTCGACCGGGCTGTATTGCTGCAATAACCGCGAAGCATTCGAGGAGATCGTCAGGAGTTCCGGTTTCTTCTGCGTTGCCGCGCTCTCAGCTGCACCTTTGCCAATGCGTTCCGCGAGATCCAGAATCTTCGGCACCATATCAGCGAAGTCTTTGTCGCGGCGGTGCTGCGTGACATAGTCGTCCAGGGCTTTCAAACCCCGGTCCCAGGCGGGGGCGGCTCCGCTGATGGGCTGTTCGATCAGAGCCAGACCCAGGGCATGCCGGGCGGCCGATACATACCGATGACTCGGATAGGTTTTAATGAAGCTCTCAAATTGAGCAATCGCTTGTGAGAACCGCTTCTGCTCCATTTCGGAGACAGCCAGTTGATAAGCCTTCTGGGATGAGTCGCGGCCAATGACGAACCACAACGCCAACGAAATCATGACCAGGATGATGGTTCCAATGCCCAGCGTCGTGACGAGCGGCGAGCGCATTAAATCCTGCTGGCCCGGTCTGACGGGCGCCGAGCGGAAAATTCCTCGGGGAGGGACTTCGGGTTGCGTCGTCTTCCGCGGTGGAACGGGAATCTCGTCCAATGAATCATCAGGCTGGGCACTGGCGGTCGGGATGGCCGGGGGCAAATCGGGCGCCCGCGGGCGAACTGGGGTCGAACCCAGAGGGGCATGCCTGGGTTTGGCCTGTTGAGCCTCCCGCTTCAATTCCAGGGCGACTCGTTTTTCTTCAAGGGACGGGGGAATCTCTGGCTCGACTGATTCGCCACGTAATGCCGCCTCGGCCTGTTCGCTGGTCTCATAATAGAACAGGGATACGCTGCCGACCTGGATGCAGTCCCCCACGGTCAACACGGCGTTCGCGCGCGGCTGACCATTGAAATTGAGCCCTTCGGCAGTCGCCGCCACGACTTCGTAACTGCGGCTGTTCCAGCTGATGCGGCAATGCAGGACCGCAACGTCTTCTTCCGGAACGCAAATATCGCTCGTGCTATGCCGACCGATGGCGATCGGAACACGCTTGGAGAGTTCCCGAATTTCGGACTCCCCGGTGGCATTCTGAATAAGCAGAACAGACATGAAGCTGTCGCTGGATCTAGGTCGATGTGAGCGGGATGCGTTGGAGACGCTGGAAACGATTGTTCTTTCCCAGTGTATCAAATCGGCGAAGTCGAGTGCAGCGAGAGTCGCTGAATGTTGGATGAAACTGGCATCCCACTGGCAGCCCCAGTTTGAATGGCGACGGCCAGCGACTTGACGCGAGATATTCCGGAATTCGATCGCTCCCGCTGCGTTTGAACCACTTGTGCAGTGTGCGGAACTGGCGGGTCTGCCGGAAATCCGCGATTCTCTGCTCCCGCCCGTCTGAAACAGCGGAGAGGCTGGAAGTTTTCGGCCGATTGCGCGAAGATGATTTCTGAACGAATTGACCACTCAGCCGACGGAGCAACAGGGCTCCCCGGAATTCCTGGATTTCATCTGCAGTCTTATCAGACCTAACCGAGCGGAGCATTTCCGTGACAGAACGCGTTGTAATTATCGGTTCCGGCCCCGCAGGCTGGGCAGCCGCCATCTATGCGGCTCGTGCCAATCTCCAACCGTTGGTGATTGAAGGAGCCCAAACCGAAGAAAATCGGATCAAAGGGACATTGCCGCTGGGGCAGCTGGCGTTAACTTCGGAAGTCGAGAACTACCCGGGGTTTCCGACAGGCGATTTGAGCGCGTACGTGAAAACGGCAGTCTCCGCCGACCGCTTCCTCGCCGATCATACCGGGCACGGCATTACCGGACCCGAGCTGCTCGAGCTGATGCGCCAGCAGGCCGTGAATTTCGGCACTCGGATCATCACCAATGATGTGACCGAGATCGATCTGTCAGGCCATCCGTTCAAAATGAAGGCCGACGATGGCTACGGAACGATCCAGGAGATCGAAGCCTACGCGGTCATCATCGCGACCGGGGCCCGGGCCAATTATCTCGGGTTGCCCTCTGAAGAGCTCTATAAGAACAACGGCGTCTCGGCTTGTGCCGTCTGTGATGGTGCCTTGCCCCGGTTCCGCAACAAACCGCTGGTGGTGGTTGGCGGTGGCGACAGCGCCATGGAAGAGGCGACTTACCTGACGCACTTTGCGTCGCAAGTCCATCTGGTCCATCGCCGCGATGCATTCCGTGCCAGCAAGATCATGTCAGACCGCGTTCTCGCCAATCCCAAGATCAACATCATGTGGAATTCGGTCGTCGACGAAGTCCTGGGCAACGACAAGCAGGGGGTCACGGGCGTTCGAATTCGCAATTTGTTGACCCAACAGAGCGAAGAGGTTGAGGCGGGCGGCTATTTTGCCGCGATCGGCCACACCCCCAACACCGATTTCTTAAAGGGCCAACTGAAGCTGACGGATAAGAAATATCTCGTCTGGACGACGCCGCAGCGGACCTACACGAGTGTCGAGGGTGTCTTCGCCGCGGGGGACGTGGCGGACGACTACTACCGTCAGGCCATTACCGCGGCCGGGACCGGCTGTATGGCGGCCCTCGATGCCGAACGCTGGCTGGCGTTGAAGAATTTCCACTAAGCGAATTAGGTCCGCGGAAAAATGAATGCCGTGGTGCGGGCGCAATAGCCCGTGCTGCGGCAGCACCGCAATCGAGACGAAAAAGATTCGACTCGGCGACTCAGGCTACAGATACGGGCGATCAAAGGATTTCAGCATGTTGACTCAATCGGGCTGCCAGACACGACGCGAACGACTTTGGGCGCGGACGCCGGAGCGGTTCGAATGGTTGCTGGTGGCCGACCCGCGGCATGTCTATTACCTGTCGAATTTCCTGGTCAATCCGCTTAGCTTTTCCGCAGGTGAACGGGGTCTGCTGCTGCTCGAACGCAACGGCGGGGCAACTTTGCTGGCTGACAACTTCACGCGCCGCTCGGCCGCGGGGCAGCCTTATGTCGATCAGGAAATTATTCAACCCTGGTACGATCACCAGCACAGCGTGATCAATCGCGATCATGCGTTATTGAATGCTGTGAAGTCGATTTCCGAGCGGTTGTATGGTCGCATTGGTGCCGTCGAAGCGGAATGGATGCCGTTGGCTGCCTGGGAGATCATGGGGCTGGATCACGAGATCCACACTCTGCGACAGCGGGGAACGGGTACCTGTGATACGATCGACCTGGGCTCATTGTTGCGCGAACTGCGCCGCAGCAAGTTGCCCGATGAAATCGACCTGATGCTGGAATGCATGCGGGCCGGGGCCGCCGGATTGCTGCGGGCGCGCGAGGTCCTGCGGCATGGGATCTCGGAGTGGGAAGTCTACCGCGAAATGCACGCAGCCGTGCTCGAAGCCGCCGGGCGACCGGCACAGATTTACGGCGATTTTCGTGCCACCAACGCCACCACTCCCAAGGCAGGCGGTGCGCCGACGAACCACATTCTGCAGTCCGGCGACATGCTGATCCTGGACTATTCAGTCGTTCTCGACAGCTATCGCAGCGACTTCACCAACACGCTGTGCGTGGGGGATCCCACAGACGCCCAGCAGTTGCTGTTTTCGCTGTGCACGGCCGCCATGGCACACGGGGCCAGCGTTCTCAAGGCGGGTGCTGCCGCGCGTGATGTCCATCGCGCCACCATGACGGTCTTTGAGGATGCTGGGTATGGGCAGTATTTCCCCCATCATGCCGGCCATGGCCTCGGCCTGGGACACCCCGAGCCGCCGATCCTTGTCCCGCAGAGCGAAGACACGTTGCTCACCGGCGACGTTGTGACCCTGGAACCGGGACTGTATGTCCCCGGTGTGGGCGGAATCCGCATCGAGCATAACTACCAGATCACCGAGACCGGCAGCCACTGTCTCAGCCAGCACGAAATCGCCCTGTAGTCCACACCGTCATTAATTTGGTCCGCGATCGGCGCACAGTCACAGTCACAGTCACAGTCACAGTC
>CAZQUW010000068.1:22669-26395 GCA_964596215.1 uncultured Planctomicrobium sp.
CACAGTCACAGTCACAGTCACAGTCACAGTCGCGGCTGATGCCAGTGACTGACCCCGAGTCTGATCTCGCTGGGTGAGTGCGAATGCATTACGTTCGCGGCGCAACCGAGCGTAATGGTCGGCGAGAATTTCACTTCCCCTCATCCGCACAGGCAGTGTGCGTGAATCCACAAAGAACGCTATGATAACGGCCTAAGTCACGCTAGGCTCTTAACATCCGAAACCGAACGTCGCAC
Organism: uncultured Planctomicrobium sp.; assembly: GCA_964596215.1. GTDB lineage: Bacteria > Planctomycetota > Planctomycetia > Planctomycetales > Planctomycetaceae > JAKFVC01. Next base: position 22,906 of record CAZQUW010000068.1, read on the forward strand.
CGTCAGCCGGTGTCTGAGTTCGAAACGGAATTGATCGCTGCTGCTCGCGCAGGCCACCAGAGGAACCGTACTGATGATTCTGCAGGGAAAAACAATCAGTCCGGGGATTGTGCGTGGAATTACGCATGTGGCTGATGCTCCCACGCTGCTGGCCGCCGCCCAGGGCATCCCCGCGTCTGGAACGCCTGAGCAGGAATTAGAGCGGCTGAGTGCGGCGGTGGGCCGTGCGAGTGCTCAACTGGATCAGATGCGGCGACATTTGACCGGCAAGATTTCGGCTTCAGAGGTTGGCATCTTTGCAGCTCATGGCAGCTTGCTGCGCGATCCGAAGTTCCTCTCGCAGATGGAAGCCGAAATCCGCCAGCACGGTCAATCGGCGGGTGCCGCGGTTTCCCGAGTCGTCAAAAGTCTCTATGCGACTTTTCGAACCAGTAACATCACTCTCGCGCAAGACAAAGCCACCGATATCCTCGATATCGGCCGGCGGCTCATTCAGTGCCTGACCGATGCCTCGCTGGCGGACGATGATCTGGGGGCCAACGCAGTTGTTGTGGCTCCGTCACTGACCCCCTCGGAACTGGTGAAATATGCCCACCAGGGGGTGATCGGATTCGTCACCGAAACCTGCGGGCCGAAATCGCACACGGCGATCCTCGCCCGCGGATTTGGCCTGCCGCTGATCACGCTGAATCAGGCCACCTGTGAAAAGATTCCGAACCGCTCCGAGATCGTTCTGGATGGTCCGCATGGTGTGATCGTTGTCGATCCGGGCGATGAGGACCTGGCCACCGTGGCTGCGATCATCGAGAGTATTCCACCGGTGGAACCTCCGGCCGAGCCCGCGTCGCTGCAGACGATCACCCAGGACGGGGTGGCGATCCGGCTGTTGATCAACATCAGCGACCCGACCGAAGCCGATGCAGTCGGGCAGTATGGTGCGGCGGGGGTGGGGTTGTTCCGCACGGAATTTCTCTACATGGACCGGCTGTGGTGGCCATCGGAAGAAGAGTGCCTGGAGATCTATCGCGACGTTTCCAACCGGGTGGGGCAGGGGGAGTTGAATATCCGCCTGGTCGACTTCGGCGCGGAAAAATGTCCGCCGTATGCCGATTTCCCGATCAACCGCAATCCCAGCCTGGGACTCCGCGGGATTCGACTGCTGCTGCAGCGTGAAGACATTCTGCGACCTCAAGTACGAGTCCTCGCCAAGCTGGCCAAAGAGCGGCCGATTAACATTCTGCTGCCGATGGTCGACTCGATGGACACCCTCGAAAAGACCCTCGAGCAACTCTGCCGGATTTGTGGCTGCCGCACGCGCGAGCAGTTGCCGTTCAAGGTCGTGACGATGATCGAAGTCCCCGCGGCGGCGTTGTTGATCGACGACTTCATCACGCGTGTCGACGGCATCTCGATCGGGCTCAATGATCTCACACAGTATATGCTGGCCGCGGACCGCGATGACGAGTATGTTGGACCTTATCACGATGCCCTGCAGCCCGCGGTCTTGCGAACGATTGCCAATCTGAATCGCAGTGCCGCGGCCCAGGGGAAACCGGCCACAATTTGTGGTGAACTCGCCGGCGACCCCCATTTGACAGGGTTGCTGCTGGGACTGGGGACTCGGCAGCTCAGCGTGTCGCGGACGAATTACATCCAGGTCGTGCGAGCCATCCAGGCACTCCGTCTCGACAAGGTGACGCAGTTGGCAGAGCAAGTGTTAAAGTTGAATACCGGTGCCGCAATTCGACAGTTCTGGGCCGATCACAATGCCTGACCGCCGTCACGGCAGCGCGTAAAATCGGGCGGAGTCGGCGATTCAACCACACCCATCACGACGGAATGCTGGCAGCTTATGATCATCACGATTGATGGCCCCGCTGGATCAGGAAAGAGCACGGCCGCGCGCGCCCTGGCCGAGCGGTTGGGCTTTCAATTTCTCGACACCGGAGCCATGTATCGGGTGGTCACCCTGATCTGCCTGCGCGAACAGATCGACCTGCATGACGAATCGGCGGTCGGCAATCGAGCCGCCATCATCCGCATGCGTTTCGACGGTTCGCACGTTTACGCCGACGACGAAGAGGTCACCGATGCCATCCGCACCGTCCAGGTGACCCAGGGGACCAGCGTGGTCGCGGCAAACTCGACGGTCCGCGGATTGCTGACCAGCCTGCAGCGGCAGGCGGCGGCCGGCCTGGATATCGTCACCGAGGGGCGTGACCAGGGAACCGTGGTCTTTCCCGAGGCGGAATGCAAGTTCTTCCTGACCGCCTCACCGGAAGAGCGGGCCCGCCGCCGGCAGCACGATCTACGGCGGCGCGGTGAGCATCTCTCGATCGCCGAGATCCTGGCCCATCAGCACGAGCGGGATCGACGCGACGAACAACGCGCCGTGGCACCACTGAAACCGGCCGCCGACGCCATCCTGATCGATACCTCGCATCGCAACGTGCACGAAGTGGTGGCCGAGCTGGAGGATTTGATCCGCGAGCGATCCGCCGCAAAATAGGGGGTTTTCCGCCCATCTGCAGATAATGTGCAGCGCGGCCAGGCGCGTGGTCGATACAGTCGTATCACTCTGTAAAGTCTTATTAGGTAAGATGTAAGGCGAAGGGTAACTTCGCCGGTGAGCTCGCCAGGTGAGAATCTGAGCCTAAACAAGAGGGTGCAGACGGTAACCGACTTGCAGTTGATGAGCCAATTTTTGTACCATACTGATTCGAGATCCGCCCCGGAGCGTTCGGGGCGAACTTTTTTTGTAGAGTGTTTGTCGAGTTTCGCAGGGGCGACGCGTCCCTCGCGGTTGGAGAGATAGTGTAGGCATGGGAACCCCGCGACAGACGACCGAATTGCAATTGGCCCGCCTCAAGGTGGAATTGGATCAGCACACCGCGAAATTGACCGCCGCCGGCAAAACCGCAGCGGATTTCGAAAACGACGCGAAATGGCGGAAGCTGGAAGGCGATTCCCGCCAGATCCGTGCTCGCTTGCGCAAGATCAGCGAAGTCGAAGCCAACAACGTCGAAGTGGCCCGCCTGAAAGCGGAACGCGAAGCAGCGGCAGACTGAGCAGAATCTCTCAGTCAACCCGTTAAGGAGAGGTGGCAGAGCGGCCGATTGTGCAGCACTGGAAATGCTGTGTGCGGGAAACCGTACCGGGGGTTCGAATCCCCCCCTCTCCGCTTATCTGATTGCCCCTGCGCCAGACATTGGCTCAGGGGTAATTGCATTTCCACGCGACTCAATTGGCCGGGTAACACGCCTGCGCCGACGCGCAAGCCCAACCCGCCGCCGCTGTCACTCGACTGTGATCTGAGCCGCTGTCCCTTAAATAAATTCCCGCTGTAAAAAACCTCTGCCGCCTGATCGGTGGGGTTCTGCCAGGATCAGCGACCTGCGAGGGATCCGGCATGGTGGATCAGTCTCGCAATCACCAGGCACGCTTCTGGGACAAAATCCAGGTAGGACGGACAATCCTGTCCGTCTTTGAC
>CAZQUW010000069.1:0-26007 GCA_964596215.1 uncultured Planctomicrobium sp.
ATTGTTGTCGTAGCCATTCACGACTTGCGCGATGCCGGTCAAGCCGGGCTTTAAGCCCAGGCGATGCAGATACCCGGGGACTTCCGCCGACAACTTTTCGATGAACTCGGGCCGCTCCGGACGTGGCCCGACCAGCGACATGTCCCCCTTCAGGACATTCCACAGTTGCGGCAATTCATCCAGCCGCGTCTTCCGCATGAAACGACCGATCGGGGTCACTCGGGGATCGTTCTTTTGCGCGAACTGCGCCCCATTCTTCTCGGCGTCCGTGCGCATCGTGCGAAACTTATACAAGACGAACGGGCGACCATAGCCCGTATCGCTTCTGCGGGCCGACTGACGCCGATTCTCGGTCACTGCTTCAGGTAATCCGGCGTTGCGTTTACGACGATCGGGCCGCGGCTTGCGGTAGTTCAGGCCAACTCGCATCTGCGAGAAAATAACCGGGCCCGGCGACGTCAATTTCACGGCGATCGCCACAAGCAACATTAATGGCAGCAGGCAGACCAGCATGATGCTGGAGATGACAATGTCCGTGATTCGCTTTGCCAGGCGCGTCGCCTCAGACAGACTGCGGACATCCCGCCGCGGCCGTTCGAGTTTCAGTCGCGTCAACCAGTCGGTCGGTGGCAGACCAGCCAGGTCGGCGTAGTCCACTACGAGATCGCTCAGGTCGCTGGGGGCGACGGCGGTCGGAGCGGAGTGATGAGTGATTTCAGTGGCCATAATGCGTCATCAAGATTCCAACAGGCACGTTGGAGTGCTCCAACGTTGCCCAAATACGACAAGGTCCGCTGAAAACATAGGCCGCAGCGGAGTCTGGTGGGGGATCGGGCTCGGGTGATTCGAGAAATCAGTGATCCGGTGATAAGGCCTTTGACGATTCTAAGGCCGAGTTGCCATCGGGATGCGGACCATTTTCATTATCGAGACGGCATAGATCCCGCACACTCCGAATTTTCAGTGCAGCTGGACAGCTTGTCGCCTGAGCGCTGCCAGCCTGAAACGTAATACTCTGGCGTTAACTTACGACACAGCCTGCAGAATTCAAAACGGTGTCGCGGCCAGCGAGATTTCCCGACTCCATTGCGGTACGATTTCACATCCAGTGTTCCGTATTCGTTCCCTTGAACTGAAGCACTCGAAGGAGTCGGCATGCAACTCGGTTTTGTCAGCGCGATTCTGCCTGATCTGTCGCTGCCCGAAGTCGCCCATTTTGCGGCCCAGGTGGGTTACACTTGCGTGGAACTGATGTGCTGGCCCCCCAGCCAGGCCGAGCGACGCTACGCGGGTGTGACCCACGTGGACGTCACTGACTTTGATTCTGCGCAGGCGACGGAAGTGAATTCGCTGATGGCTGATGCCGGTGTGCAAATCAGCGCTTTGGGGTACTACCCCAATCCCCTGGCACCGAATGTCGAAGAGAGCGAACGGGCGATTGAGCAGATCAAGAAGGTCATCGTCGCAGCGTCATTGCTGGGAATTGGCCGGATGAACACGTTTATCGGCCGTGACTGGACCCGCTCGGTCGAAGACAACTGGCCGCGTTTTTGCTCGATCTGGAAGCCGTTGATCAAGTTCGCCGAGGATCAGGGGGTAAATGTCGGCATCGAAAACTGTCCCATGCTTTTCTCCAAGGACGAATGGCCCGGGGGCAAGAACCTCGCGACGACCCCCGCAATCTGGCGGCGCATGTTTGATGAGATCCCCAGCCCGAATTTCGGCTTGAACTACGATCCGTCGCACATGGTGTGGCAGCACATGGATTATCTGAAGCCGATCCAGGAATTCGCATCGCGTCTGCATCACGTCCATGCGAAAGATGTGCGGCTGGACCAGGACCGGCTGAACGACGTAGGCACGCTGGCGCATCCACTGCAGTATCACATCCCCAAGCTCCCCGGCCTCGGCGAGGTGAACTGGGGCAAGTTCTTTTCGGTACTGGGCGAAGTTGGCTACCGGGGACCGGTCTGCGTGGAAGTCGAAGACCGGACCTATGAACATTCGCTCGAGGCCCGGAAAACCGCACTAAAACAGAGTGCCGTTTATTTGCGCAATTTTATCGACGATCAGCGTTAAACTTGAGTTGGTGGTGGAACCACGATCAACAACAATTACTTCAGCGGCACGCCGACCAGCGGCTTGCCGTTCGTGGTCAAAATTTGGATTTCGTGGGCTTTGTGCTTGCCGGTATAGGTCCAGACGAGTTGTTTCTCCGGCGTTACTTCCAGAACCTTAATCGGTCCGGTGGCGCCGTAGCTCGCGATCACCGTATGACCATTCGGCAAGCGTTGCGCACCGCAGGGATCAGCGAGCGGCTTGTCAGTGAAATCGTCGTTGGAAATGCTCCAGACGACTTCACCCTGGTCTGAAAACTCGACCACTTTATTGGCGTGTGTCAGGGTCACCAGGGTCCGGCCGTTGGGCAGGCGAATCGCGGTAAAGGGCCATGCTTCGGCGCGACGTCCCCCCAGTTCCGGGCCGTCCGTGGCGAGCGCCTGCACGACCTTGCCTTGCGGCGTGTATTCCTTCACTTTGAAGGCGAGCAAGTGGGGCACGAGATAATTGCCGTTCGCCAGCTTCCGCGCCATCCGCGTCTGCATATGGCCGTTGTCAGTCTCCGGCAACAGGGGAACCTCGAGCACCGTTTCACCCTTGTTATTGACTTCCAGCAGTCGGGGCTGGGCCCCCAGTTCGGTGATCAGCGTCTGCCCGTCTGCCAGGCGCTGAACCGTCCCAATTTCCTGATTCGCGGGCGACTTACGGTAGTGAAACACCACCTTCTTGTCGTGAGTGAATTCCTTGACCTCGTCGCCCCACGCAATCAACACGTTGCCATTGGGCAGGACAAAACCATCGCGAGCCGCCGGACGGACGGCATCCCAGGTCTCCTTGCCGTCTTCGTCAATGATCCCCGTAAATGAGGGGCCCGCGATGAAGAAAGAGTGACGAACTGTCGATGCGGCGGGCTGTTCTGCGGCAGGGGTCGTAAGAACCTGTGCAAAGAATAGAATTGCCGCGATGCCAAGCGATCTAGAGAGCAACATGAGATTGGCTCGCAATTCGTAGTCAGATGGGTTGAGGCTCGATCACGGCGCCTGCGGGCGATCTCGTTCGTGATCGACAATGCAAAAGAAACCGAATGGTTCCGTGGCTTCGTTGCGGAGTTGATGCACTTTGAGGGGCGGCACGTAGGCGACGTCCATCGCCTTCAGCTTCACGATCTCATCGCCGACAGCCAGGGTTCCCTGACCGCGGACGCAAATCACCGCGTGCGTGTGCACGTGCTTTTCCAGGCTGCTGTAGCCCCCCGGGGCAATCTCAAAATACCGCAGATCAAAATCGGTCTGCTCGCCAAACTGGCCGATTAACTCGTGCCGCACGACATCGCGGAACGGCAGCGTCTGCCCCGTCTTGTAGGCCGCTGCCGGGCGTCCGTCCCAACTGCCCGTGACCGCGCTGTGTGACAAATGGGTCAGCACCACAGGCGCGCTTCCCGCACTGGTCGGTCGCGGCAGTTCGCACGCAGACGGCAGGCCCAGTTCGGGTTCGGCCAGACGGGGGGTGAACTGCGATTCAATCCGCTTCAAGAATTCACGGGTGCTGTTTTTCAAACTGCCCGAATGCGACAACAATGCGCCGCCGATCAGGAAGATCGCATCCGATCCGTACTGACGGGCCATCTGTGGGAGATTGTCAATCCGCATGCCGCCGGCCGGCGCCGGCCAGGCCGACGGCAACTGACCCAACGGGCTGCGCAAGTGACGGTTGATACTCTGGCAATCGGCCTGACTGAAGGAGAATCGACCGCCGTAGTTGGGGAAGATCGAGATATCGGCGCCAATTAAGCGGAACAGTTTGCCGAGCAGCAAGCCAGTCTCGATCCCCTGCTTTGGTTCCACACAGTAGCCCCCTGCAAACGTCGGGTGCGCCATGATCAGCAGCTGATAACGCTCTGCCAGTGATCGAATCTGATCGAGTCCGGCAATAAAGGGCGAGACCAGCACGCCCCGGATGCCAAGTGACAATGCGTACTTGAGATACCGCTCGATCTGTTCCACCGGCACCATCAGGTTCGGCAGGTACAGTGTGTTACGGCCCGTCTGGGCATTAGCCCGACAGACAGCTTCGTGACAGCGTGCGATCCGTTCCTGGAACGCCGGAAAGTCGACGTCATTCAGATTGTGATCGTCCTTCACCAGATCGCCCCCACCCAGGGCAAAATCATGGGCGAGGGTCGCCAGCTCAGGGATACTCAAACCAACCGGCTTCAATGCAGTCGCCAGCAGCGGTCGGCCATAGACACCCAGCAGCCGCCGCAAACCGTCGACGCCGTACTTTGGTCCGCGAAAATTACGCAATAACTCTTCAGGAAGTTCGACATCCGACAGACTGACGTTCTTCTGCAGCGACGTATTCCCGAAGAGCAGATTCAACAATTGCGGCAACTGACCGCCCGCCAGCAGATGGTCGTAACTGATGCGAGCTTCAAATCCATCGTGCACCCCTGGAACGGGCTGAATCGATTCGATCCGTCCCACCCAGCGCCGGACCCGATCGTCGGCCTCGGCCAGGGCGGGAGGGACTTCGACGGTTTGCTCGTAGGCGATGTTCTGGCAGACCTGTTCAACCTCGCTCGGCGTGCTGCGAATCCGATATACGGCGGTGATCGGAGTCATTTCAGGAGGGGCCGAAGCGGTTGCCTCGAGTGTGTCGTCAGTGTCGGTGGCCAAAGTGGGGTTCACGGCATCCAAACCGGCAAGGTGAAAGTTCAATCTGCGGTCGGCACGGCACGCACTCCTTTGAGTCCAGACCAGCCGCAAATTCGCCGCAGAGTTTCGATCGCAATTCAGCGCCGCAGGAATTACTGTAAGTCACCACTGGGTAACCTGTTGGGGTCAATCCCCAGCAATTCGAGACGGTTCTGAGCAACTTTATAAGGTACTCATTCGCAATGAGGTTGTATAGCCTGACGAATGATCGAACGGCAGCAGAAGGAGCTTCCCCCGCCGCGGAACACATCAGGGCTGGGGCAAATCATGCCTGGCGAACCAATCCAGCACACGCTGGAGCACGTCCTCCATGTGCGGCAGTTGCTTGATGGGATGCCCTTCATCGGGATAAATGACCATCTCGGTTTCCACACCACCCTTCTTCAGTGCCCGATAATACATCACACCCATCGGCAGCGGACAACGCCGGTCGTTGGCAGCGTGCAGGATCAGCGTGGGTGTTTTGACGCGCGACGCAAACGTCAGCGGACTGTGGTCACGCAAGGCTTCCGGAACTTGCCATGGCAAGCCGTCGAACTCCCACTCAGTCCAGCTTTGAATGTCGGTCAGTCCCCACATCGTCTGCAGGTCGGTGACGGCATTCTGCGGGACTGCGGCACGGAACCGATTCGTCTGCCCAATCAACCAACTGGTCGTAAAGCCGCCATAGCTGACTCCGTAGAGGAATTGTCTCCGCCCATCAATGACACTTTTCTCGATCAGATGGTCAATTCCGGACAGGATATCCTCCATGTCGCGGCCCCCCAGATCCAGGCGATCGGCGTCGATAAACTTCTGGCCGTACCCGGCACTCCCCCGGAAATTCGGCTGAAAGACCGCGTAACCATGTGCCGCCAGCACTTGCACGGTCATGTCGAATCCCACAACCGATCGGCTATGCGGTCCGCCGTGCGGATAGACGACGGTTTTAAATGGTGGCTTGCTGCCAGGCAGTGTCGGGCGTGTCAAAATCCCTTCGACCACCAGTCCATCCCGACTTTTCCAGCTCACAATCTCGCCTTTGGCCACGATTCGCTCTCGTAGAAACGGATCGGCCGGAGGAAGCAGCTGGCGACGCACTTCAGCCTGCCTGGCGAGCTTGGCGTCGTGAGACTCGGGGGTGTGTTCGGCCAGTGCCGCGGGACCAGCGCGCAGATCCACGACTTCGGTGCGATTGACCGTTTTGTCGGCCACATTGAAGTACACCTTATTGCCATTCAGCCAGCAGTCGCGGGGGAGCGGGAATGCCGGTGGCAAATGGGGCGGCTTCTCCGCTTCCGCTCCGTGCTGGTCGAACACCACATACGGCACAGCCCCGGAACTCTCCAGGTCCTTGACCGTCAGGTTGAACACATCCATGTGCGAACCGCGCCGCGGATTGCTCAAATAGAGCAACTGCCGCCCGTCCGGGGAAACGCGGGGAGAGACCTCCGGGCCGGGGCCGGTCGTCAATTGATGCAGGCTGTGGTCGGCCAGATCAATCCGCCACAGGTCGTAATTCTGATTGATGCTGTACCGCACCGATTCCTGCTGCGGGGATCGATTCGCGTGAACGATGAGCGACTTACCATCCGGTGTCCATTGCGGATCGCCGTACCAGAACTCATCGTTGGTAACCCGCGTCACCCGCTCAGCGGTGATACCGGTCGGCGAATATTTAAGATCGGCAACCCAAATCTGTGCGGGTCGCCAGCCTTCGTAACCTTCCCCCTGATCCTCGCGCACAACGCGCACGTGATTGCGGATCTCGGCAGGTGTTCGAACATCGCGGCCATCGTCAGCCACAAAGGCCAGCTGCTTGCCGTCCGGCGAGAAGCAAAAGTTCCCATAGAACGGATCACTGAGTACTCGGCCGTAGGGTTTCTTGAGACCAGCCAGGGGAACTGCTTTGCCCCCTGTGATGGCGACGCTCCAGAGGTCGGTGGCAGGATCGCTATAAGGCGGAACGGGCACGACGGCCGCCGTACCGTCCGCCAACGGTCGGATCGATTGAAACACGAGCCACTTGCCATCCGGCGAAAGCACTGGATTACGCGCATCGGGTTCAGCCGCTTCCAGTGGTTGCTTCTGAGCAGGATCCTTTTCGACTCGCCACAGACTGAATCGCACTGTCCGCGAAGCCCGGTCCGACCAACGTCGGGAATAGATAAGGCCGCCGCCATCCGGCAACACTACAGACGAAGCAGGCGAATCCAGATTGTAGAGATCATCAATGCTGACCAGCTTCGGATCAGCCGCCAGAGTGCTCGATACGAGCCACCCGCAGATGCCAATCATTGCACACATCGGGACGAGATTTCGGCCCCATCGAAACGGCTGGACGCTGACGATTTCTCTAAGCATGGCAGGCAGATCCACAGGTTGGTGGTGACACGGGCAGTGAGACTACCGGAGACCGTGGATTCTAAAGCAGAATGGTTTCCCCTTACCAGTGGGTGCCAGAATACAAGTTCGATACAAGATCGAACGGCCAGCGAATGCGTTCCGAAAATTGACTTGCAACTGGATGCCAAACGACCGCATTGACCGCTCAGCGCGCGATCAATGTGGTCGTTTGAATGAGTCGGAAAATAAGCCGCGAAGGCCCCTAATGAAGCAACACGATCATCGCCGTCTGATGAAGGTTGCGCTGCGATTTAGACTCGGGCCGGGACTTCACTGCCGGTTTCATTGAAGATCGCGGCCGCCGTTGCCAGTTTGGCCGACGCCTCGTCACCCGAGGCAATCACGGCGACGAGGATCTTGCCGCTTTGCAGGTCGTCATGATAAAGATTTAAAAAGTCATTCTCGACTTCCTTCGACAACATCGCCCCCAGGAAGCCCCCCATCGTACTGCCACCGGCGATCCCGGCCGCACCGGCAATGACCAGCGGCACCGCGCCGCTGGCAATCCCCAGCGAAATCGCGGCGATCCCCCCCACAGTTGCCCCCAGAGCCGCACCCGTGGCGACTTCGCCGGTCCCCGCCATGGGGCTTTTATGGCCGCGCCGATATTCGAGAAAATGTTCGTTAAAAGTCTCGTTCGTGCAGGCGACGTTGATCTGATCTTTGGTAAACCCAGCCGCCAGAAGCTTCGTGACGGCGTTATCCGCGCTGGTGATTTGCGAGTAGATCCCTACGCAGAACGTCTGTTGCCAGTTTTCGTCGGTAGTCATGACAGCACCCCGTTTCGTAAAACGGCCCCGTCGCCAGAATCGGCATCCCGGCATTTACGGCGCACAACCCCATGCCCCGCGAACGCCAGCCTCTGCAGGCCAGGGACGAATTCGTCTTACACGGCAAATGACGTTCGTGCGGTCGGCATCTTGAGGAATTGGGGATGCAACAATGATGCCGTATCGCGAAACTCGGGCCGCGAATCACGCTCGTGGACGAAGCCCCGACCGGATCGTGCGGGATTAAGTGGGCTGTTAGAAACCAGTGCCATCCAATACTTCACCGCCGGCGCGGGTGGTCAGGGCATCGTAAACTGCGTAGTTGATGTTCTGCGAAATGAACCGTACGCCACCATCTCCCAGCAGATGGAGTGCTCCCCCCGTGTGAACGCTCGACGGGCCCCACAGAGAATCGATCCCCTGGCCCGCAGCCGGATAATAGGGATAGGAGTTCAGTGAAATCTGATTTGCCGCATAGCTGGGAGGATTGCTGTCATCATAGCGGCGCGAGGTCAATGCGGCCGTTCCCCCATCGATCCAGACCGACGCATTCTGCTCCCGCGTCTCCGCTACAAACAGGGTTGATGAAGTCCCGTCGGTGATATCTGCCATGCGAGTTCGTGACATGCTATAGAAGACACCATCCGGTTCCTTCCACAACTTGCCCACTGTCGTCGCTCCCATTGCGACATAGTTGCGAATGGCAAACTGCGGCGACAGGGCTGCGTACAATGGCTCCTGCGAAAAGTCCCCTCCAGTGAACGAGGCACAGCGATACGCCGCGATCCGTTGTGCTGCCGCCACGTAGTTCGCCGGATCCAACGCCGAGACCTTGTAGTTGACCTGGTTATAGACGGCTGCTTGATCCAGGTTGGGCAGGATCAGACTGGCCCAGCTATGCAGATGATACTGCGCGGGATTCGAGCTCCAGATTCCATAATCAATAATACTGGTACTGCCCGGTGGGAACGTGGTAAACGAGCCCTCGTAGTTATGCAGGGCGAGGCCGATCTGCTTGAGACTGTTGCGGCAGGCCGTCCGGCGCGCCGATTCGCGTGCCTGCTGGACGGCAGGTAACAGCAAGGCCATCAACACGGCGATAATCGCAATGACGACCAGCAATTCGATCAACGTGAAACCTCGAAACGGGGAGTCTGATCGACGTCCGGTGAACGCTGACATGATGTATCCTCGGCCCGCAATGTCGCAACAACCAAGACCCGCAGGAGATGCCCGTCAGCCCGCCGTTTAACACCAGGCACTGGGAATCGAGGTCGAATTGATGTTATCCAGGGCACACTCCGCAGTCTATCTGCTACAGCTGATCAGTCGGCGCGGACGACGGCGGGCGCCACCGCATACACACCCAGCCAAGGGATTTTTTCCGGTCTGTTCAGATCGGTGAAGTTTGTTGCGTCCAGTCAGGACTGCCGCTAATGTGGTGACAACTTTGGTCCGTTCCAGGTCCGAACGGGGTTGAATTGAGCCCTGCACGTGCCGGCGGAGCTGAAGTCCGAGTAATTTCCCGCCTGAATTTTTTGCGTTCGTGCTTAGAGGTCCCGCCTGATGTCTCAACAATCCCCCGCCGGTCGCTCTGAAGTCTGGATCTGGTGGGTTTGCGGTCTGCTGCTCCTGGCCAGCACCATCAACTACATGGACCGGCAGACGCTGGCCAATACTTCGGTGCAGATTACCCGCGAATTCGAATTGACCGAGCAACAGTACGGAACCCTCGAAACCGCCTTCGGTCTCGCGTTTGCCTTTGGTGCCAGTATGTTCGGGTTCATCTCCGACCGCACCAATATTCGCTGGTTGTACCCGGTGGTGCTCTTGCTGTGGTCGGCGATGGGATTCGCCACAGGTTTGGTGGAAACCTATGCGGGACTGCTGTGGTGCCGCCTGTTGCTGGGACTCTTCGAAGCCGGTCACTGGCCCTGCGCCCTGAAAACAACTCAGCGATTGCTGCCTCCCGATAAACGAGCCCTCGGCAATAGCGTCCTGCAGAGTGGAACGGCGATTGGGGCCATGGTCACCCCGCTGATCATCAAAACCATGGTCGACGTCAACGTCCGGGGAAGCTGGCGCCCAGCCTTCCAGATTGTCGCCGCCGTAGGGGTGGCGTGGGTCGTGTTGTGGATGATTTCGATTCGCTCGCGCGATCTCCAGACGACAACCGATCCGGAAACCCCGGCCGATCCGAACGGTACCACGCCCCCGGTAACGAGCGTCGCGAATCACGAACATGTCGTCGGCGCCGGCCGGTCTTTTTTCTCGCTGCTGTTCACGCGCCGGTTCCTGGTCCTGATCATTGTGGTGATTGCCATCAATCTCTGCTGGCATCAGTTCCGGGTCTGGATGATGAAGTTTCTGGAACAGGGCCGCGGATTCAGTCGCGACGAATCTCTGCTGGTCAATTTCTGGTTCAACGTGATGACCGACATCGGCTGCCTGTCAGCCGGAATTGCCACGGCCTGGTTGTGCCGCACGGGATGGACCGTTCACGGGTCACGCAACATGGTGTTCGGCATCTGCTCATTCCTGGTCGCACTGGGTGGTTTGATTCCCTGGCTGCACTCCGGGCCGGCCCTGGTATTCGTCCTGATGGCCGTCGGCATTGGATCGCTCGGTCTGTTCCCCTGTTACTACGCCCTCAGCCAGGAGTTATCGACAGCTCATCAAGGCAAAATTACCGGCCTGCTGGGGACCATTGCCTGGGTATTTCCTTCACTCTGGCACCGCGAATTCGGAGCCTGGGTCGATCAAACCAAGTCTTACGACATTGGCATGTTCCTGGCCAGCTTGCTTCCGGTCGTCGCCTGGGCCGCAATGTGCCTGCTGTGGCCGAAGAATGTGGATGAAAAGGCCGGATAGTGCCGTTTGTCGCTTGAGTTGCAAATCTTCTCAGGTACTCTACTGGGCGGGGTTGTTAAGCGTCGCCTTCCAGAACTGCGCCTGCTCGGTCATCCCCAGACTCCGATACAATTCGACCAACTTCTGGCGTACCTGCGTGTCTTGTGGATGGCGTGCGGCTTCGACTTCCAGGCCGTTGATCAGCACTCTTGTGGACCGCAGCTTCTCATGCAGAGCCAATTGCTCCTTCGCCCGCGGGGCATCCCCCATGCGAGCATACGCCTGCCCCAGGAGGTAACGCGCTTCCAGCGAGGTGGGATCCTGCTTGAAAACTCCCTGCAGGCTGGCAATCGCGTCCACAAACTGGGCACGTGACAACTGCACCTTGCCTTGCAGTAACAGAGCTCCGGCATTGGTCGGTTCGGCCTGCAGCACGGCGCGCAGTTTTTCCAGTGCCGGATCGACCTGACCTTCAAGATGCAGGAGAAGAGCCTCGGTCAGCCAGACGGCCGGCGTGACCTGGGAGTCGGCCACAGCGAGCAGTTGAAACTCGCGCCGTGCCCCCGCCGCGTCCCCCAGTTGAACGAGCTTGTCGACCAGTTTGCGGCGAACATCTGGCTCCGCGGGAACCCGCTCGAGCCAATTACGGTAGGCCTCGGCCAACATGGCAGCCTCGCCCTGATCTTCATAAACAAAGCACATCAATCGCCAGGGTTGCGCGTCACGCGGCGCGAGTCGACTCCATTCCAGGCAATACTTCAGGACATCCTCTGCCAGTCCCTGATCAAACCGGATCAGGGCCGCGGTCTGGAGCGTATGCGTGCGGTGATCTGCCGTCTGCAGCGCAGCATCGATCAGTTGTCCGACCACCTCCTGTTGCCCGGCCCTGAAAAATAACAGTGCCGCGTGGTTCAAATCAGGCGTGGCACAGGCGGCCAGGTTCACGCTGCGGAGGTACTGATGGGCTCGACCGGGCTCGCGTTCGGCCAGACAGGCCGCGAGGAGCAAGCGGGCCGAATCGGTTTCGGAACCTGATCGAGCCAGGTAGCGTTCCAATAACCGGACCGCGCCCGGTAATGAACTGGGGGCATTGCCCACGGGGCTGGGGTTCATCAACGAGGGGGTGGCAAGTGCCTCGATCTGGCGACGCGCTTCCGCCAGCCAAGGTGCCGGATCGGGGAACACGAAGTACCAGAACACTCCCCCCAGTGCCAACAGTGCCAATACCGAACTCGCGATCCACGCCACCAAACGCGTGGTCGCCGTTCCGCAGCGATGCTTTCGCCGGACGCGGCCCACTGCTTCGAAACACCGTCGCCAGAGCTTTTCATTGTTGACGGGGGCCCGGTGCCGCGCGTTGCCCCGTGCCTTCGACAAGTTCATGAGTCGTCCTTAATGTCAGTGGTGAAAACGTTTCGGATGTCCCCAGCGGCCAATCGACAGTCACACTCACCGACGTGTCAGCGGGTAAAGCAAACAAGAGGCGCGTATCGGACTGCGACAGATAGCCCCGTCCGCTGGCCAGCCATTGCGTCCACCGCTTGTCGCCCGCCTGCAGTGTTACTCGGGCCCCATAACCTTCAACGTTCGAAGTAGTTCCCCGCAATTGGACGCGAACCCAATGGGGTGAGGATTGCTGGTTGCGGAGCAGGACGACAGGTTCGTTCTGATGGACGATGACCAGGTCCGGCGACCCGTCATTATCGAGGTCCCCCACCGCAGCTCCACGGCCCGGGTGCGGGACACTGAAATAGGGGCCTCCCTGAGACGACACTTCCACAAATCGATCCCCTGCCAGATTGCGAAACAACTGCGAGGGCTGGCGGTACGCCGATTCGGGCGAGTCGTAAAATACGTTGCCATTGATAACAAACAGTTCCGGCCAGCCATCACGGTTAAAGTCAGACAAGCCCCCTCCAAAGCCCACCCACACACGCGAAGGCCCGGCCAGCCCGACCTTTTCAGTGACATTCATGAAGCCACGAACCCCATCCCCCTGCAGCAACGAGTTGTCCTGCTGAGTGAAATTCGTGTAGAACAAATCGGCGATCCCGTCACCGTTAAAATCGCCGACATCTGTTCCCATCGACCCTTCACGCTCACCCGTTAAGGAATAGGCAACGCCCGCCAGTGCGCCCTGTTCTTCCAGCGGCAAGTGTGGTCCGCCGAAATATAACTGGTTCTCTTGAACGTCATTGGCGACAAACCAGTCCGGCCAGCCATCGGCATCAAAATCAACACAGACCACTCCCAGTCCGCGCATCTCCGAACGTAACCCCGCCGCTTCCGAAACGTCGTCAAACTTACCGTTGCCCCGGTTGCGCCACAGACGGTGCTGCCTGCCGGCATAGGCTTGCGGCGGACAGACATCACGCCGCTTCCCCTGCAATTCATCATACAAACAAGTGGGATTCGCCCCGGGCTTCCAGTCGGCATAGGCCACCACGAACAGATCGAGCCACCCGTCACGGTCATAGTCCCCAAACGCCGCCGCCGTGAACCAGTCGACGTCGGTGAGACCGGCCAATCGCGTGACATCCTCGAACCTAGTCCCGCCGACATTGTGATATAGGCGACAGCCGCCATACCCCGTCACCACCAAATCAGGCCAGCCATCCCGGTTGTAATCTCCCGCAATGCACCCATGAGTGTAGAGGTCACTGGCACCCAACCCCATAGCGGTCGTGACGTCCGTAAATTTCCAATCTCCGTCATTCCGATAGAGAGCACCGGGCCTCCCCGAGACCACGACCGGCGGACCTGCCAACTTCCCGCCACCATTGAAAAAGACGTCGAGATCCCCGTCACGATCAAAATCGATCAACGCCACGCCGCCGCCAACCGTTTCCAGCAGTGTATAGCAGCGGGCTTCGAATCCATTTTGATAAGCAAATTTGATCCCCGACCGTTCGGTCATGTCCGCGAACCAATCGTCCGGCCGGGCCGCCCGCGGAACCGCCTTGTCCAGTTTTTCAGAAGGCAGCGGGGCGAGCCGAAATGGCGCTCGGGCGACAGACTCCGTCGATGATCCCCCAGAGGGCAAATTCTTAATCGCGGCTGGCTTCACCGGTGGCTGAGCCGGATTGCATCCCCACACGCCAGCCAGCATCCCTAAGACGCATAGCAGCCACCAATTCCGAGCAATCAATGCGGGGCTCATGGTTGTGACTCCGTGGCACCGTTCGCCTGTTGGCCGAGACTGCGTCGCCAATATTCGGCCTTCTCTTTGGCCCCGAAATGCTCGCAAATTTTAACCAACTCTTGCCGGGATCGTTGATCGAGAGGATTTGAATTTGCCGTCGACTCCAGCGAGTAAAGCTGCTGTTTAAAAAGTTCCAGGCCACGGTAAGCAGCGAGCATTTTTTCTCCGTCGGACTTGCGTCCCAGTCGATGGTAAGCCTGACTGAGTAAATATCGAGATTGGTCATCCAACGGATCCAACTCAACGACCCGTTCCAGCAGTTTGGCAGCATTCGCCAGATCACCATCTTCAAACCGAATGCGCCCCTTCAAATACAAGGCATCGCGTTCATCAGGATTGCTGCGCAAGGCACGATTCAAAAACGGCAATGCCCGTTTGGAGTGTCCTTCCTGATACAGGACTTTGGCTTCCAACACGGGTTGCTCCTGGACGACCTGCGGTGCATCCTTCTGGAGTACGTCCAGTTCCTGCCGTGCCTCGGCGATGTTGCCGCTCTGCAGCAGAAAGCCAATCATGACGGATCGCTCCTGGAGCTTCTCTCCCGCAGTTCGGGCGATCACCTGCCGATAGTTCTCGACAACGCTGCTCCAGTCATCCCGTCCTTCGTAGATACTGGTAATCACAATCCAGGGATTCGGATCATTCGGAGCGAGCACCGCCAGTTCGCGGCAATGTGCGAGGACATCTTGACGGCGACCCGTATCAAACCGAATCACAGCCGCAGCACGCAAGACGCGTTCGCGATCTGATTCCGGCCGATCTAACGCGACCGCGATCAATCGTTCTGCCGATCGAAAATCATTGGCTCGGAAGGCGGCCAACGCGGCTTCGGAGAGTTCTGAATTCCGACATTTTGACAAGTCAATCCGGTCCAGCG
Source organism: uncultured Planctomicrobium sp. (assembly GCA_964596215.1). Classification (GTDB taxonomy): domain Bacteria; phylum Planctomycetota; class Planctomycetia; order Planctomycetales; family Planctomycetaceae; genus JAKFVC01. The sequence goes on from CAZQUW010000069.1 coordinate 14,857, forward strand.
CCAGGCCAGCCCCCTCACTCAGACCGGTATGCCAGACGCAATCCAGCAGCAGCAGATTTGCGGAGTCCGCGGCACCTCCAGAACGAGACAGATATCTCTGCAATAGCTTTTCGGCTTGATGAACCGAGCGCAGCGGTACGCTCGATCCTGAAGCCCCCGTTTTAGAAATCAACAACTTGCGTGCTGCAGTCAACAGGGGTTCTGGATCAGTGACGTATCGAAACAGGACGAATCCAGCCACGCCCGCTACGAACAATCCCACCCCCGCGATCCACCATCTACTGCGGCGCGACAGCACGGGGGCTGCAAGATCAGTCGGAGTCACCGGCCCCTTCTCGAAGTACATGAGTTGTCCGTTGTTCCAATTGAGAGAATTTCTCGACCGCGCCAGATGGCCAATGTATCGTGATTGAAGCAGCCTTGTCGTCGAACAACGGAAATAGGATGCGCTGGTCACAAGACGAAAGGTAGCCGCCCGCTCGACGGACCCACCGTACAAGCTGGCGACCGCCGGACTCCAGGACAACCCGGGCTCCGATGGCCTCGCGCTCTGATTTCGTCGCAACTAATTGTACGCGGAACCAATGCCTGGCTGGAGTTCGATTCGCCAGTAAACTCGCCGGATCATTCTGATGCGAGACGACCATATCAACCGCACCATCGTCATTGATGTCCCCCGAGGCAACACCGCGCCCGGCATGGGGCACACTGAAGTACGGTCCGCCCTCTGCTGAGACATCCCGATAGCGCTGGCCCTCCTGGTTTTCGAACAACTGGGCCGGCTGAAAGTAAGGCACTTTGACACTGTGATACAATACATGGCCATTCGCAATGAAGATGTCTAACCAGCCGTCATGATTAAAATCTTCAAGAACTGTTCCGAAACCGACCATTTTCCAGGACTTCCCCGCCAACTGTGTCCGGATTGTGGCATCGACAAAACTGGAGCCCTGCAGATTCTGACACAGCGAGTTGTCCTCTTCGGTGAAGTTGGTGTACCACAGATCGGGCCAGCCATCGCCATTAAAATCCCCGACATCCAACCCCATTGATCCTTGTGGCCGGCCTGTCGGCGAGGCGGCAACTCCCCAGGGATGCGCCACGGAACTCCATTGAAAATCTGCCGCACCTAGAAACAGAAAGTTTTCCTGAGCATCATTGACCACATAGAGATCGAGCCAGCCATCGGCATTCAAGTCCGCAGCCGCAGCACCGAACCCGCGCCCTGGTATGGCGACGCCACTGCGCTGGGAAACGTCTTCAAACGTCCCGTCGCCACGCCCCCGCCAGAGCTGGTCGGGCTGGCCCGGTTGAATCGGACCGCAGTCGTCCTGGATCTGAGCATCGTTGCGACAGATTTCGCCCGGAACCGGCTTCCAATCCAGGTACGTCGCGACAAATAAATCCAACGTCCCGTCACGATCAAAATCGGCCCAGACGGAACCGGTGTTCCAGAGCTGACTGGACAGGCCGGATTCTACTGTGACTTCGGAAAATGTCCCCTCAGTCGAATTCCGATAAAGGTGCATTCCGCCGTAGCCGGTGACCAGCAAGTCTGGAAATCCATCCCCGTTGTAATCCCCCACCGCACACCCGTGGGTATAGAGATCCTCACTGCTCAATCCTGATTCCGCGGTTACGTCGGTCAGCTTCCAGTCACCATCGTTCCGGAACAATTTGGAAGGCAATCCGCGGATCGTGACTGCCGGTGGCGACAGGGTACCACCTTGAGTAAAAAACAGATCCAGATCTCCGTCCAGATCGTAGTCAAAGAGCGCGATCCCTCCGCCAACGCTTTCTAGAACAGTGTAGAATCGCCGCTCGTTGCCGTCGCGATAGATCACGCCATTGGGCGATATTGGACTCGAAAACCAGTCGCCGACAGCCTCCGCCCGCATTTGAGTCTGACGCGGCTTGAGATGGGGCATTTCCGCGATTTCGGGCGGATAATCTGGCTGGTTGTTCTTGGCCGGCCACGGCACCGCTGGGACGGGCGGTACGAGGGGAGCGGGTGGTTGTCCACATCCGCTCAGGACTAGAAACAGCGAGCCGACTATCAGGACCCTGGAGCGACTCATATTCGGAGGAGTCCATAGCGGCCTGAATCAGTAGCCTTCAAGCCCCGCGGCGCGGAACTACCGCATGTCATACGATTGAGGATGAACGGCCGAAAATCAGGCCGGTGAGCCCCGTCCCGTGACGGGCATTGGTATCCACACAACTTAATTATTCGAAAACCGCTGATTAAATGAAAGAAACTGTTCCCCTCGCCCTGGTACTCCGGAGAGAGGGGAGCGAAGTTTTATCTTTTTTCCAGCGATTTCCTCAGTACTCAGAAGCGTGATGGTGACAATTGTCAGGCCCTGAAACGATCAAGTCCGAGTCCGAACGGGAACGGCGGGTGCTTTCGTAGACGTCTTGCCCGGTGCCGTGACGGGGATTATAAATTCGTTCGGCCCCTCCTCGACAGTAAATTCGAGTCCCGAAGTGTTGGGGTCCGTAAATTTCGGGTCAACGAGAACTTCCAGCTTGTAGGGATCCGCCGGCGTGGCTTTCGAAATCGATCCACCCAAGACTGTGACCTTATACGTTCCGGCGGGTACGCCATCAGCGTCCGCGTAGGTACCCAGCTTGAAAGTGCCTTCGCTCGTAATCGATCCTTTGGCCGTAATCGTGTCATTTGAAAAAACGACCTGACCGACTTTGAGATCGCCGGCCCCTTCGATTTCAACACTTCCAGTGACAGGGTACGTCTTCAGTTTATCCCCGTTACACCCACTCACCAATGCCGTTACGACAGACACCGCAGCCAAACAGGTCCAGAAGCGCTTAGCACTGCGCATGAAAGTTCCTTTTCGCGTTAAAATAATCAGGTCTCAATCTACCCGGAAAAAACCAAAAGGGCCGCCGGTGGCCGAATAGCCGCGGCGGCCCCAGGTAAAATGACTTCGCAACACACGCTCGAGTTAGAAATCACCAATGGCAGTACCATCGGCACGCTGTGCAAGGGCGTCCAGAATCGTGGTCGAAATGTTTGTACTGACACCTCGCACAGATCCATCCGCCAGCAGGAAATTGGTGGTTCCAATGTGCCAGCTTCCAAATCCGTAGACTGTTCCGGAGCGGCCACCACGGCCCTCAGGAGCCGTAATGTTCGCCGTTGTCGTCGTCAATGGAACGCCATGCAGGTGACGCATGGCGCTCAGTTCCATCCACCCGGATTGAAACACATAGACATTACAGTCGCCGCCGCCGGCATCGCCCGGACCGCAGGTGTTGGCGCGATTGGGCGGTTCGAACTTTTCACCAATCAACAGCGTATTGGAAGTTCCGTCGGTAATCGCGGCGAAAGAATCACGCGGCTTCCACCCCGTAACCACACCAGCCGTCGGTACCTTGACCGGTCGCATCGCCTGATTCTGCTCGGCCGGATTACCGTGATGGCAGTTGTGGTAATAGGTATAGGGATTCCCTGCATTTCCCACGTACCATGTTACCGCACCATAGTCGCCTTTCGCCCCCGCCGCGGCTGCACCCATACCGCCGAGCGTGTTGCCGGCATTCGCAAAGTTCGCACCTGCAGTATGCATCGATGGACAGTTGTAGACAGGTAATCCAGCACCGGGCTGAGCAAACACAGCGAGATTTGCCGCTGTATTCATCTGCGTATTGAGGTTGATCATGTTGAACAATGTGCCCTGTTCCAGATAGGGCAGCAGCATAACAGTCCAGGCAGCCGACACGTAATTGGCGTCGGTGGTCGATTCCGTCGTCGGATTCATACTCAACGGAACGATGCCATTGTAGGTGTCGTGAAAGTTATGGACCGCAATCCCGATCTGCTTGAGATTGTTCTTGCACTGGCTGCGACGGGCCGCCTCGCGCGCCTGCTGTACGGCCGGCAGGAGCAAGGCAATCAAGACGGCAATGATCGCAATCACCACCAGCAATTCAATCAGTGTAAACCCCGATCGCCTGCTTAACGATCTACGCAAAAGCTTGTACATGACCCCTCCTGAAAAAGAAATAAAAGTACCGGAGCGCTGCGAGTGCGTTTATTCACTGGCAGGAGTCCCATCCAAGGACCGTTCAAAACGTACTGATCCTCACTGATTCAATGAGGTTAGATAATTGAGCGAATGATGTTGATTGACATGATCAAGACTCAAGCGAGTCGAAATCGAGATTTGCAGTCGAAACTCGAACCTTGCTCAGGCACCAGAACCTTGCATGCCGTCACCGACCGAACTCAGAGTTTTTCGGAGATCGTTTGGCAATCCGCACGCCTACCCGTTCGCAGACTCATAACACGACTCTACCGACCGGCCAGAATGTCTCGCGCTATTAGTAGCCATCGGTTAGAAACCCGAAGAATTCGCTACTAATCTAGTACCTGCCGTAAGTTCATCTGACAATATGGCATTAGCAAATTTCTATGTCAAATCTAAAACACAAAATTTCGAGCGATTCTTCGGAATAACGAAATTCGCAAAAGCGTTACGGGAGCGTAGGTTACTGCTTCCTGACCCGCTGGTGCGACGTGCAGCACACATCATTAGCGCACTAACCGACCTAGACAGAACGGCGAATACTAATGCACTGAACAGGTCCTGGTTAGACCAACTCGTCCAGCACACGATGTCTTGGCGACCTCGAACGGCAGTTAAATCATTGACTGCTGAATTAGGTGAGCAAGCAGTTCCGTCTTCAACAGGAATTCGCCCCAGTGCTCGGGAAGTGCTTCCCCCCTGTCTTGCCACACCCCGAAAGGCTGGTTTCACCACGGTTTCTGGCCGCTTCAAGCAGCAGCCCCGGTGACAAACGCATAAGCGAGCGTTACAATGTCAGTTGCTGTCTCGCACCCCACGCACGTGATGAGGCCCCATGCTCCAACACTCCTTGCCGACGCGAATGAATTCCGCGAGATTGCTCCTAAGCATAATCGCTGCCTGCGCTTGCGCTGCCACCCGGACCGCCGCTGATGAACCCGCTGCGAAACCGAATGCCAAACCAGCGGCCGAGCAACTGGAGTATTTTGAAACCCAGGTCCGCCCGCTGCTGGTGAAACGCTGCTATAAGTGTCATTCCACTGACACGGGTCCCGAGAATGGAGCGCTGATCCTGGATACCGCCGCGGGCATTGCAGCGGGTGGCTCGCGCGGGACCATGTTCCTTAAGGAAATGCCCAACAAGGGTTTGTTCCTCCAGGCAATCACCTACGCCGATCCCGATCTGCAGATGCCCCCTGATGGCAAGTTGCCCGACGCCGAAGTGGCGGTCCTGGAACGCTGGGTCCGGGACGGCGCGGCCCTGCCGGAATATCAGTCGGCCCCGCGTCCCAAGGCGAGTCGCATTGACTGGGAAGCGGGCCGCAAATTCTGGTCGTTTCAGGCGTTACGTTCCACTCCCCTACCTGACGTCCCGCTCGGCGATTCGATCGGCCGCCCGCTCGATGCGTTCGTCATCGCCAGTCTGAAGGCCAGCAAGTTGACACCCAATCCCCCCGCGGATCGGCCCCAACTGTTACGCCGACTGTCGTTTGATTTGATCGGCTTGCCTCCCACTCCGGAGCAGGTCGAAGCGTTCGTGCAGGATGATTCGCCGCTGGCCTATGAACGGGTCGTTGACCAACTCCTCGCTTCGCCCCATTTCGGAGAACGCTGGGCTCGAGTCTGGCTGGACCTCGCCCGCTACACCGACGACACCCCCGACTGGCAGAATCCGACCGACCGCGGTTGGCTCTATCGCGATTGGGTCGTGCAGTCGTTCAACCAGAATCGTCCGTTCGACCAGTTTGTACGCCTGCAGCTGGCGGCCGACCTGCTGCCTGACGTCGCGCCCCGCGATCTGGCAGCCCTGGGATTCCTGGGACTGAGCCCCACCTACTGGAAGGAACTCAAGCTGGCCCCGGTGGTCATCGAACAGATCGTGGCCGACGAATGGGATGAGCGAATTGATGCCGTCTCGAGAACATTTCTCGGACTCACCGTTTCCTGTGCCCGCTGTCACGATCATAAATTCGACCCGATTTCTACCGAAGACTACTATGGACTTGCCGGGGTGTTTGCGAGCACGCAGCTGGATGAACGTCCCATGCTGCCGCCAGCCGAGGCCCAGGCGGTCCGCATCGCCCGGCAGCAAGTCAAACAACTCACGGCCCAGTTGAAGCCGTTCAAAGAGAAGATGGCTCCGGAAGCGGAAGTGATCGAACGCCAGATTGCCGAGATCCGGGCCGCCACCCCGCATCTCGACGAACCCTGGGCGCACGTCCTCCGTGAATCGAGCCTGTATGTTGTCCCCGACGGAGCCGATGCCACGAAGCTCGAGTACCGTGAAGCGGTCGCCCGCGACCTGCCCGTATTCCGTCGGGGTAATCCGGCCAATCCCGGGGAAATTGTGCCCCGTCGCTTCCTGACGGTATTACAGCCAACCGCTGCCACCACCTTTAAGCAGGGCAGCGGCCGCGCGGAACTGGCCGAGTCACTGTTTCAACATGCCGGCGGCCTGATCGCCCGCGTGATCGTCAATCGCGTCTGGGACCAGCACTTTAACGGGGGACTGGTCCGCACGCCGAGCGACTTTGGGGCCCAGGGGGACCGGCCCACACATCCCGAGCTGCTGGAATATTTGTCCGAGCAATTCGTGGCGCATGGCTGGGACCTGAAATGGCTGCATCGCGAAATCGTGCTGTCGGCCACCTACCGCCAATCGTCGGCCTATCGTGCCGATGCCAATGCCATTGATCCGGCCAATCACTTGTTGTGGCGGATGAATCGCCGGCCGCTCGATTTCGAGATGTGGCGTGATGCCACCCTGGCCGTGAACGGGCAGCTCGACCTCACACTTGGTGGACCGTCGCGAGCTGTGGATGATCCGCGGAATGTCCGCCGTACGATTTACGTAACAGTCGCCCGCGAGGAATTGCATCCTGTCCTGCGGATGCATGACTTCCCGGAAGCCAGCTCACACAGCCCGCGCCGCGAGCCGACCACCACAGCGCTGCAACAGTTGTTTGTGTTGAACTCACCCTGGATGGAACAGCAGGCCACTGCCCTGTGGAAGCGGCTGCAACCGCTGGGCACCGACGATGAACGGATCGATGCCTGTTATCGCCTGCTCTTCGCGCGAATGCCGACCACGCCCGAGCGCGAGGTCGCGCAGCGGTTTCTCGCGGCCCAGCCGAATCTCGAACCCACGGCAGGCGGTGCCGACGCCAAGCCCAGCAGTCCGGCCCAGCGTGAGTCGCAATGGCAGGACTACCTGCAGGCGCTCCTGGGGCTGAACGAATTCCATTACGTGGATTGAAAGTAAGAGGGAGCATTCCCATGGACAACATCCATTGCTATTCCGCGAATTCTGCCCAGCCGACGCGTCGCCAGATGATCCAGGCACTCGGCGGCGGACTGGGTTCGCTCGGCCTGCTGTCCGCGTGGAATCCGCCCGCCCCGGCTGCCGAAGCGACCGCGGTGCATGTCCCCGCCAAGGCCAAGCGGGTCATCCAGCTGTTTATGAACGGGGGCCAATTTCAGGGAGATCTGTTCGACCCGAAGCCACAGCTCGAGAAGTTTGCGGGGCAGCGTCCCGCCGAAGTTGACCTGCGAACTGAACGCAAGACTGCCGGCTTGCTCCCTTCCCCCTTTAAGTTTCAACCCGCCGGTAAAAGTGGTGTACCGGTAAGCGAATTGCTCCCCCTGACGGCGGCTTGTATCGACGACATCGCGGTGATCCGCTCGTGCTACACCGACAATCCCAACCACGGCCCCGCCTTGCTGATGATGAATAACGGTACGATCCTGCCGACCCGTCCCAGCATGGGCTCGTGGATGTCGTATGGGCTGGGCAGCGAAAACACCGATCTGCCCCCCTACATCGTGCTTTGCCCGGGCAAGCCGGTCCGCTTTTCCATCCTCTGGACTAGCGCCTTTTTGCCCGGTTCGCACCAGGGGACGTACATCAATCATCGCGATCCGGTGCCGGATAAACTGATTCCGTTCCTGAAGAATCCCAATGCCACTCCCAACCAGCAGTCGGCCCAGGTCGCGTTGATGAGCGAACTGAATCGCCTGCAGCTGGAACGGACCGGCCCCGACGGCCAGCTGGAGGGACGATTGCAGGCGATGGAAACCGCGTTCCGCATGCAGTTCAAAGCCACCGACGCTTTCGATCTGCAGCAGGAATCGAAAGAGACCCGCGAGTCCTACGGCACCGGGCACTTTGCCAACGGTTGCCTGCTGGCCCGGCGCTTGAGCGAACGTGGCGTGCGATTCGTGCAAGTCTATTACGGTGATGGTCAGCCGTGGGATACACACAGCAATCACAACGATCAGGTCCGCAAGCTCTCCCTCGATATCGACAAGCCGATCGCGGCTCTCCTGACCGACCTCAAGCAGCGCGGATTACTCGACGAAACGCTGGTCATCTGCGGTGGCGAATTTGGTCGCACCCCGACGTCCGAGAACGGCTCGGGGCGTGACCACAATCACTTCGGCTTTACGACATGGCTGGCCGGTGGGGGCGTCAAAGGTGGCATGACCTACGGCGAGACCGACGACTTCGGCTTCCGCGCGGTCCACAACCGGGTCCACATCCACGATCTCCACGCCACGATCCTGCATTTGCTGGGCATCGACCACGAGCGTCTGACCTACCGCTACGCCGGCCGAGACTTCCGCCTGACCGACGTCGCCGGACGTGTCATCCAGGAAATCGTGGCCTGAAAGTCATTAATCGCCCCGCGAGCACTGCGCCCGCACGTTGCCCAGCCGGCGCCAGCACAGCGGCGCGCATGCCTGATCGAACCCGCGCGGACGGAACATCCGCGTGGCCTTCTGTGACACGGGGTTCCCGCCACTCCAATGGCCCGCGTTGGTCGGCACCACTGGGGCGATCCTGCGATGCCGTTTACTTCTGCTCAAAGCAATACAGCGATTCCTGCCGCTGACCATCGACCTGCGTCGCGGTCCGCAAGAAAATCTGGCCGCCGCAAATCGACGGCGTCGCGAAGACCTCGTCACCCACCTTGGACTCTGCCACCTTCTCAAAAGCCTCGGGTGTTATCTTGAAGACATACGCTTCGCCCGCTTCGTTCACGGCATAAACGTTGTCCCCCACGATGACCGGTGAGGCACTGAATGTCCCACCCAGCCGCAAATTGTAGAGTTCCTTGCCGTTCGTCGAATCACGGCACATGGCGACGCCGGCATCGGTGAGGCAATACAGCCGTTCGTCACGCACCAGCATCGAGGGGACATACACCCGCACGTTGTTTTCCCATTCGACCTTCCCCGACCCGTCGGCGAGAATCGCCGAGATGTGATTCTTGGGATAGCCGCCACTGGTGAAGATGCGTTTGCCGTCGGTGACCGTGGTCGTGACGCATTCAGTCGTCGAGCCGGCCGTCTCCCACAGTTTCTTGCCTGTCAGCGGGTCGAAGCTGGTGACGAGATCGCAGCCCGTCATCACGACCTGATCACGGCCACCGATCGTCAAGATTGCCGGAGAGGGGTAGTTCGGCAACTTCGGACGCTCCTGCTTCCAGACAATCTTCCCCGTGATCCGATCGACGCCGGCAATCGCTCCCCCCGCTTTGCTGTCCGCCATGATGACGACCAGTGGCCCGTAAATCGCCGGCGAGGAACCAAACCCCTGATGGAGCACGTAGTCCGCAATTTTGGTCTGCCAGAGGATCTTGCCATCAAGGTTGAGGGCGGTCGTATTGACGGCATCACGATTCACGAAATTGATGAAGACCCGCTCGCCATCACAGGCCGGAGTCGACGATGCATGTGAGCTTTTATTGTTCCCCGCCTTAATAAAATTCCCGGTGTGGACCGCGGTCTGCCACAATTGCTTCCCGGTCCCGCGATCAAAGCAGACCACCGACTGAACCTGTTCCTTGTCATCCGCCGTAGCAATAAACACCTTGTTGCCGACAACGGTCGCCGAACCATGTCCGCGACCGCTCAGGGGCGCCTTCCAGCGGACATTTTTGCTGTCTGAGAATTCCACAGGCGGCTTCTGATTCGCGGCCGCGATGCCATTTCCATAGGGACCACGCCACGCCGGCCAGTCCGCCGCCCCACCCGCAACTTTCCCCACCGCCGCTCGATCAGGTTCCGCCGCCATCAGCCATGGCAGGCACATCAGCGACGCGAAGAGAACAGCAACACAGGCGGCGAATCGAGACATCGAGCAGGTCCTTGGCGAATCAGGGTTTACATCAATCAACGGCGATGAATGGGATCGTACCAGAGTCAACTCGATTTCGCGATCATCACCGACGCAGCTTCCAGGCCCGATTGTTGCCAACCTCACAGTGCCAGCGAGTGCATCCAGCGTTGAAAAAGCGAGCAATTTCTTCGCGAAAACTGCGAGCTTGCATCCCCAGTTCGGGAGGATCTATCACGCACAAAATTGTGCCGAACGTGAACTCGTGTCAGAAGTTAAGGGAACTTCGCGAGCTCGATGCGATGGAAAAATCGTGATTACCGCGATAGAGCGAGATTTGGGGGTTCTCAGCGAGAGGTGTAGAAGGAATGTTATTTGTCATTGGTCCGTTGTCCTTGGTCTGTCGTGGTCTGGGCAGCTGACCGCCAATCTACACGATCGTTCAAAGAGAGCAAAGAAGTCAAAGATTTCGCGAGTTCTATTTGCCACCAGCGGGGAGGAAGATTTCACGCAAAGGCGCAAAGAAGTGAGCGCGGGCCGCTGGAACGCGATCCCCTTTGCGTCTTGGCGCCTTGGCGTGAGATTACTCTTCAACTGCATGCGGGAGGTAACACTCTTAAGGGAGCGAATCGAGCAAAGAGTGCGCGAGAAATCCTCGCACGAATTTAGCCCGAGGAGGAAGGTAAGGGACCAAAGAGGTCAAAGAAGTCGCGAGTTTTGTTTGTCACTCGGAGGCGAGGAAAATCTCACGCCAAGTCGCGAAGGCGCAAAGAAGTGAGCCCGGGCCGCCGGAACGCAATCCTCTTTGCGTCTTGGCGCCTTGGCGTGAGATTACTCTTCAACTGCATGCGGGAGGTATCACTCCTAAGGGAGCGAATCGAGCAAAGAGTGCGCGAGAACTCGGCGCACGGATTTGACACAAAGAGGACGGTAAGGGACCAAAGAAGTCAAAGAAGTCGCGAGTTTTGTTTGTCATTCGGAGGC
>CAZQUW010000070.1:0-6348 GCA_964596215.1 uncultured Planctomicrobium sp.
AGTCAAAGAAGTTGAAGAAATCAAAGAAGCTCATGAAATCTTGTTGGCGTGTTTCGCCAAGGGTGCGGGCACTGACGGGACTGGAGACCCGTCCCACGATCGTGGGACGCACTGTGCAGCGTAAAACCTCCCCGGTTCTATTTTTCTGCAGCAACAGAACGCGTTAAGGCTTGCCCCAATTAACCTCTGGATACTGATTTCTTGTTGCCGTCTGTCGTCACCGCCGTTAACATCAACAAACACTTATCGTTTTGGCGAATGCAGTTATTACGGGTGACATCTGTGCGGAGCCGGGCCCTTTGGTACCTACCAGTCGGTCGCGATTGCTGACCGCAGATTTCTCCGTTTGACCGATGGGAAGTTCTTATGCGTTCAGTGAGACTCCTCGTTTGGCTGAGTTTGTTGGGTAGTCTCTGGTCAGTGTCCTCGGTACAGGCCGCTGACAATGCTCCCGCAGCCGTCAGCGTGCCGCCGATTTCGCGTCTGACGATTGAACCGGCTTCTATTACTCTGGATGGCTCGGGCAGCCTGGTCACCCCTGTCATCACCGGGGAAGGAGCGGCGGAACAGCTCTTCGATCTGACCCGCCAGTCGACTCTGGAATCGCTTTCACCCGCAGTATTTACCGTTGATGCCCACGGTCGCCTGCGCGGCCTGGATGACGGCATGGGAAAGCTGCGCATCTCGGTGGCGGGCAAAGTCGAGGATGTCCCGGTCGTGGTCAGAAACATGCATTTGCCGCGGCAATTCCACTTCGACAATGACATTCTGCCGATTCTCAGCAAGTTCGCCTGCAATATGTCGGGTTGTCACGGGAAAGCCGAGGGGCAGAACGGATTTAAACTGTCCGTCTTCGGGTTCGATCCACGCGCCGACCATCGGGCGCTGACTCAGGAAAGTCGTGGTCGCCGTATTAATCCGGTCGTGCCGGCGACCAGCCTGCTGCTGACCAAGGCCTCGGGCGGCGTGCCCCACGGTGGCGGGGTGCGGATCGCCAGAACATCCGAAGAGTATCGCACGCTGCATGACTGGATCGTCGCCGGTATGCCCTATGGCAGCGCGGATGCTCCGCGAGTCGTGTCGGTGCGGGTCAGTCCGCAGGAACGCACCCTGACGATGCGGGGAGTGCAGCAACTGCGGGTGATCGCTCGTTATTCCAACGGCATCGAAGCCGATGTCACGCACCATGCGCGATATCAATCGAACAACGAAGCGGTCGCCAGGGTCGATGAGTCAGGCTTCGTCACCGCGGGTGAAGTGCCCGGAGATGTCGCCATCATGGCGGCCTACCTGGGTGAGGTCGATATCTTCCGCGCACTGGTCCCGCGTACGGAGCCGTTGTTGGCACACACCACTCCCCCCGTGCTGAATTTTATCGATGAGCAGATCGATTCGAAGCTGAAGAAATTGCAGATTGCAGCGTCGCCCCTGTGCAGCGATGCCGATTATGTGCGGCGGGCGTACCTTGATCTGATCGGCACCCTGCCCACAGCTGCGGAGACTCGCGAATTCCTGGCCAGCCAGGATCCGGCGCGGCGTCTGAAACTGGTCGATGCGCTATTCCAGCGGCCGGAATTCGCTGACTATTGGGCCCTGAAGTGGTCTGACTGGCTGCGAGTCGACCGGCAGGCCCTGGGACATGACGGAGCCTATCGCTACTACAAATGGATTCACGACAGCTTTGCCAGCAATCTGGGGCTCGATCAGTTCGCGAAGGAACTGGTGGCGGGCCAGGGTTTACTGTCGGAACATCCGGCCGGTCACTTCTTCAAGGTCGTGAAGGATCCAGGGGAAATGTCGAGTACCCTGTCGCAGTCACTGCTGGGGATTCGGATTGATTGTGCGAAGTGCCATCACCATCCGTTCGACCGCTGGAGCCAGGATGACTATTACGGCATGCAGGCCTATTTCACCGGGGTGCGTTTCAAGCCGACGCCGCGCGGTGAAATGCTGCTGGCCAGCGCCGGCGGGGTGTCTCAGAATCCTCGCAGTGGCCTCAAGATTTTTGCTCATCCCCTGGGAACATCCAACCCGGAATCCCCGCCGACGGGTGACCCGCGGGTGTCTTTCGCCACCTGGCTGGTGGCGGCTGATAACCCGTATTTCGCTCGCAACATCGTCAACCGGACCTGGGCGCAGTTACTGGGCCGCGGGATTGTCGAACCGCTGGATGACGTACGGCTGACGAATCCTCCCAGCCACCCGGAACTGCTGAGTGCCCTGTCACGAGATTTCATCGAACACAAGTTCGACTTCCGGCATCTGCTGAAAACGATCGTCGCGTCGCGCACCTATCAGTTGTCGGCCGCAGTGACACCATCAAATACGTCCGACGAGCAGAATTTTTCGCGTGCCGTCCTGCGGCGGCTGGATGCCGAAGTTCTGCTGGATGCGATCTGCCAGACGACCCGGATTCCGGAAAAGTTTGACGGTGTGCCCGCAGGTTCGCGCGCCATCCAACTGTGGGACAGCCAGGTTCCGCATTACTTCCTGGGGATTTTCGGCCGCCCCGTCCGCAATACTCCCTGCGATTGTGAACGGGCCGGTGCCCCCAATGTTTCACAAGTGTTGCACGTGCTGAATTCGCCTGAAATACAGGCCAAGCTGACACACGACGCCGGGTACCTGGCTGAACTGGCCCGACGCCCGGATTTGGGTAACAAGCAGTTGATCGAAGAACTCTACCTGACCTTTTTCAGCCGCTTCCCCAGCGACCAGGAACGGGCCACGGCGGAAAAGTATCTGCAGACCCAGGCTGCGAATCGCCAGTCGGCGATCGAAGACCTGGCCTGGAGCATGCTGAATTCGCTGGAATTTGTTTTCAACCATTAATGACGGTACGGTACACTGAACGCCACCTGCCGGTCACTACGAACGATTGCCACCCTCCCAACCTCTGCCAGCTTGCCAGGAGCGGAACATGCCCCAACGAAACTATTGCGATCGGATTTCGCGACGTGACTGCCTGCAGGTCGGGGCGGCGATGCTGCCGTTAGGGATGGGTCTGTCGCTCTCCAATCTGCTACACCGCCAGGCTGTCGCGGCTGACGGGGGCTCTCCTAAAGAGGATGTCTCGCTGATTGTGTTGTTTCTGAAGGGTGGCTTGAGCACCATCGATACGCTGGACTTAAAACCGCAGGCCCCCAGCGAATTCCGTGGCGATTTTCGGCCGATCTCGACCAACGTGCCGGGTCTGGAAATCTGCGAGCACCTGCCGCTCCTGTCGCGGCAGGCGGACAAGTTCGCACTGCTCCGCAATTTTACCCATACCGATTCGGGTCATGGTCCCGCCGATCACTGGATGCTGACCGGATATGCTCCGCGGGCCGGTTTTAATCCCAGCCTGAAACCGAACAACCAGTATCCGTCGTATGGGTCGACAATCGCGAAAAAGCTCGGGCCACGCGGTTCCGTGCCGCCGTATGTCTGCTTGCCGCGGATGCACAATTCGGCGGGCTCGGCCTACCTGGGTGCAGCCGCCGCTCCCTTTGTCGTCGAAGCCGATCCCAACGCCCCGAACTTTGCGGTGCCCGACCTGGTCCCGCCGCTGAACGTCCCGTCAGACCGCCTGGGGAACCGACGCGAGCTCCTGGCTTCCGTGGACCGATTCCGCCAGTCGGCCGAGTCCCAGGCCAATCAGGCGGCTCGTTCGCTGAGCACCTTTCAACAGAAGGCGTTTCAATTGATGACGTCGCCCGAAACCAAGGCGGCGTTTGATATTGCCCGGGAACCGGACGCCCTGCGAGATCGCTACGGCCGGCATTCGCTCGGTCAGTCGTGCCTGATGGCTCGCCGGCTGGTCGAAGCGGGAGTGCGGTGCGTGACGATCGACCATACCAACTGGGACACCCACTACGACAACTTCAACGTCCTGAAGAACGACCTGCTGCCGCATCTCGACACGGGCCTGACGACACTGTTGCAGGATCTGAATGACCGCGGACTGCAGCGGAAGACATTGCTGGTGGTGATGGGGGAATTTGGCCGAACCCCGCGCGTCAATAAAGATGCGGGGCGCGATCACTGGGGCCCTTCCAACTGCATCCTGTTGAGTGGCGGAGGGATCAAGGGGGGCCTGGTCGTCGGAGCGACGAACGAACGAGGCGAGAAGCCCGCCGACAATCCAGTGGGTCCCGCCGACCTGGCGGCGACGATGTTCGACTGCCTGGGGATCAACGCCCAGGACGAATTTCACACCCCGGAAGGCCGACCGGTGAAGATTGCCGACGATGGCCGCGTCCTGCGCGAGCTCTACGCGTAGAAAGTAGACGCAATTGACCACTGCCAGATTAAGCACGGCGTGACGCAGCATCCCGGGGGAAACGCCCGGCACACCCAGACAGGTCCGTGATTGTCCTCAGACTCAGTCCAACCGAGCCAGTGACACATGCCTAAGCACACGATTGCATCGCTACTGCTGCTCAACGTGGTTTTAGCGGGAACCCTGGTCTACGCCGACCCGCCCGATGCCAAGTATATCTTTCCTGCGGGTGGTCGCCGGGGTACGACAGTGCCCGTGCGGATTGGCGGCTGTAATTTCCACGATCAAGCCCAGTTTCAATTGATGGGCACCGGCATTCGCGCCGCCGCGGAGATCTCGCGGATGCCGACCTTGTGGTTTGAAGGACCCGTCATTCCGCAGCCGGCATCCCAGGCGAAAGAGGACTACCCGCTCGATTATGCGAACTCGATGGAAATCGCTGCCGACGCACCGCGGGGTGAACACTTCTGGAAAGCCTCGACCGCGCAGGGAGTGACGGCCAGCTTGCCGTTCCTGGTGGGCGATCTGCCGGAGGTTGTCGAAGAAGAAATTCCAGGTGTGCCGAATCCGGTCGACGTGACGTTGCCGGTCACCGCCAACGGCCGCATCTTTCCACGTGAGGATGTCGACGCCTGGCGTTTTTCGTGCCAGGCAGGCCAAACCATTACCTGTGCCGTCGACGCCCTGCGGCTGGGATCGCCGCTGGAAGCACGCCTGGAACTGTTCGATCCACAGGGGCAATCGATTGCGGAAAGTCTGTCTGTCCCAGGGTCAGAAGCCGTGCTGCGATTCACCGCGGCAACCGCGGGACAGTACACCGTCAAGATTCACGACATCCAGTTCGGCGGGTTGCAGAACTATGTCTATCGCCTGACGATCTCGGCCGGTCCTTTCATTGATTCTGTCTATCCACTGGGCGGACGGCGAGACACCGAAGTGACGCTTGAGTTGTCCGGGGCCAATCTGCCTGACACCCGGCCGACAATCAAATTGCCCGCAACAACCGCATTGAATTACGACTATCGCGTCGAATCCGCCACGGCCGTGAGCAATGCAGTTGCGCTGGAAGTGGGGGACCTCCCGGAAGTCCTGGAGCCCGACGCGGGGGCCATGGCAACACGCGTGGTCTTTCCGGCCACATTGAATGGCCGGATTCAACACCCCGGTGAAGTCGATGAATGGTTGTTCGAAGCGAAGAAGGGTGACGAGTTCGACTTTGAAGTGCGGGCGGCGCGCCTGGGATCGTCGCTGGATGCGGTCCTCCAAATTGTGGATGCACAACAGAAGGTCCTGACCGAGAATGACGACCAGGCCAATGGCCAAACTGATTCTCGGCTGCGTTTTCAGGCTCCAGCCGATGGCATTTATGGGGTACGAATGAGCGACCGGCTGCCAGACCGTGGCGGCGCCAGGTTTGCGTATCGCGTGCGGGTCCTCACCGCCGGCAAACCCGAGTTTGAACTGAGTCTCGCCACGGACACAGTGACCATTGAACGCGGCAAGCCTACCCCGATCAAGGTGACCGCGGACCGCGGACCGGGCGTGAAGGAAGAGATCATTCTGCAGGTCGACGGACTGCCGGCGGGTGTCACGGTGATGCCACTGATCATTAAGCCGGAGCAGAAAGATGTCACCCTGAGTTTCCAGGCCGCCGATGGGGCCAAGGTCCAGGCGGTGCCGTTGAAGATCAGCGGCAGGATCGTCAAAGCGGGTCAGGAACTGGTGCAAACGGCGGTCATCGTCAACAAGCTGGGAATCCGCCGGCTCGATCCAGTGTGGCTGGCCGTCGCGTTACCGACGCCATTCCGGTTTGTCGGGATTTTCGAGACGAAGTTCATGCCGCGTGGTTCGCAATACACGCGCCACTATGCGATTCAACGTAATGGCTTCGAGGGCCCCCTGGAAGCCCGCCTGGCGGACCAGCAAGGCCGGCATCTGCAGGGAGTGACCGGCGACCCTGTCTCGATTTCTCCGGGGCAGAATGAGTTTGACTTCACCGTCAAGCTGCAGCCGTTCATGGAAATTGGCCGTACCAGCCGCACGACATTGTCCGTCATGGGGGTTGTGACCGATACCGACGGCAGCCG
>CAZQUW010000070.1:6448-16428 GCA_964596215.1 uncultured Planctomicrobium sp.
GGGTGAAGCAGAACGCTACAAATCGCGCGGAATTTCTTTCCCAAAATGCCTCACTTGAATCAAAATTTGGGGAAACTCGACTTTCCGAGATTCGGGAATTCTGTAACACTCCCGCCCGCCTGGAGACGACGTTGGGGATCAACAGTCTTTTCAGGCGACCGGAATTCGGGCTTTGAACGCTGGGATTTCGGGAGCAGAATTGATTCGAATCAGCGGAATGTGGCGGTCTGGGGAGTCTGAATTCCCGAGGTCACACAACCCGCAGTTTGCCTGCCAGGGAGGGCAGGGAACAAGCAACACGTTGCTGGACTGGAACGAGAGAGCCAGCTCAGCAACAGATTGCGGCACTGTGACACGGAGTTGGTCGCAGTCGCTCAACAGGCAGGGAGGCCTGGTTGATGGGGGGACGAGTGAATCACAGCGTTGTGTGGCGGAGCTCAATCGAGCATCTGCTGCGCGGTCGGCTGATTTCAGCCGCGCTTGTGGAAGCACTCCAGCTCAATCGCCTGGTCCAAGTAGTCGGCGGCACGTTTGACTACTGGTTTCCAAATGTTTTCTGCACGCGAGGCGAACCCTCAATCCAGCGGACCGTGATCCGGTTCGTGGGCTGAGTGATCTTCTTGCGGCAGGAAGGACCAAGCGGGGGAGTTGTCCATGCATGTCCTCACGGCCGTCTTTTTAGCCACATGCGCCGTCAGCGGTGCTCCTCAGGGAGAACTGCTCGATTTTACCGCCACCTGGTGCGGACCATGTCAGCAGATGGGGCCAATCGTTGATCGCCTGCACCGGCAAGGTTATCCAGTGCGTAAGGTCGATATTGATCAAAATCGCCAGCTGGCACAGCAATACGGGATCTCATCGATCCCCGCCTTCGTGCTGGTGGTCAATGGCAAGGTGGTCGAGCAGACTGTCGGCATGCAGTCCGAACAAAAGTTGCTGCAGATGCTGGCCCGGATACCAAAGCCCGCACCTGACCTTCCGCCGCAGCGACAAGACGCCCCGCTGTTCGTAGAAACGCCAGCCAGCCCCCCGGCTAATCCTCCAGGCAATTGGAGATCGGCCGAGCCCAAACCGAAACGCGGCTTCTTCGGCCTGCCGGCACTGGGTGGAGATCGAAATACGCCAGGACCAATCGCGAAGTCCGACAGCAAGCCCATCGTACGGGCGAAGTTGGACGACCAGCCCATCCTCGAAGGTGAGATACTGACTCGCGATCCAATGGTCGCCAGCACTCGTATCCGCATCACCGACAACGGGGGGGTGAATCTGGGTTCGGGAACGATCATCGAGAGCAAAGTGGGACAAACGTTGATCCTGACTTGCGGCCATATTTTCCGCAACTTCCAGGAAGATTCACTGATTGAAGTGGATGTCTTCACGGGGGGCAAGAAAGAAACCTTCGTGGGCAAACACGTCCAGCACGACCTGAAGAGTGATCTGGGAATCCTCTCCATCGCCACCGATAACCCGCTGCCGTTTGCCCGAGTGGCGAGTGGTTCGTATCAGGTGGAGAAGGGGGCTCCCGTGCAAAGTGTCGGCTGCGGTCAGGGCAACAACCCGACCCTGCAAAAGCACCTGGTTACTCAGCTGAATCGTTACAACGGCCCCGCGAACATCGAATGCACGGGAGTGCCCATCCAGGGACGATCGGGCGGTGGACTGTTCAATCTGCAAGGCGAAGTGGTGGGGATCTGCATGGCAGCCGATCCGAAGGAACGCCGCGGGCTGTATGTCGGGTTGCCGGCCGTGCAAGGGTTCATCAAGCAATGCGGTCTGACTCGCTTGTTGCAGAATGGCACTTCGCCGGATGCGAACTTCGACGATCACGAAGACCCGCTGGTCGTCAGCCATGACAATGACAGTGAAGCCCAGGCCAAGCCTGGCCCGCGCGGCCTGGCAGCGTTGAAAGCGGCGTTGGGTGACGACGCCGACGGAGTCGTTTGCCTGGTTCGTTCGGAGAAGAGTCCGCTGGCGAAGAAACGGGTGTTCGTGATCTCGGGTAAGCCGTCGACCGAACGCTTCGCAGAGTCACGCAGTCCGCAGCAGAACGGTAAACTGCGGTTGACGACTGCCCAAGAGTAGACCGTTCAGTTAGCATACAAGCCCGAAGCGCCCGCGAGTGGATCTCCAATAGATTAGGGAGAGATCCACTCGCGGGCGCTTCGGGCTTGTGTCGCGGTCACTGCGCGACACGATTGACAACATATACTCATAGATGCTGACGAAGACAGGTTTTGTCAGCGGTTCCCAGACAGTCCGGTCCCCAGACCATGCCGCGTCGCTTTTTCTCCGCAGTGGATATTTCCTCTGAACTCCTGGAACTGACCGGGCGGGAAGCGCATCACCTGCAACGTGTCCTGCGAATGCAACCGGGTGAATCGGTCTGGTTGTTCGACGGGCAGGGCCAGGAGGTCCTCGGCGAGATCGTGGCGATCGAACGCGATGTCGTCCGGTTGCAGGTCACCGAACGTCGCACGTTCGCGCAGTCTGAGTCTCTTCCCGTCACGATTGCCACGGGTGTCCCCAAGGGGGACCGCTTTCGCTGGTTGATCGAGAAGGCCACGGAACTCGGTGTGCACCGCATCGTCCCGCTGGTCACGCAGCGCAGCATCGTTGACCCCGGGCAGGGCAAGCTCGACAAGTTGCGACAAACGATCGTGGAAGCCTGCAAACAATGCGGCCGGACGCGGTTGATGGAACTGACCGAACCGCTCACCTGGCGCGACTGTCTGACCACAGAGTTCCCCGGGCGGGACGTCTGGATCGCACATCCCTACGGAGAACCCCTCACGGCACAGCAACTGCCACCGGCACGGCCCCCGTTATTTCTGATTGGGCCGGAAGGGGGCTTTACTGATGCGGAAGTCGAGGAAGCGGTCGCCGCCGGAGCACGACGGATGCAACTGGGGCCACGCATTTTGCGGATCGAAACGGCCGCGGTGGCCATCGCCACACTGATGTGCCTGCAATCGCCCTGAGCGACCCGGTCAATTTCTCCCGCTGGCACTCACGAGCTATAATATCATCTAGGATTGCGTAGACCTTACAGGCTGCGATGGGGCGTACCGCAGTTCCAGGCAGCGGACCGAGCACTCTTTTTCCACACGGACTACGGACTTTCAGCGATGCAACTCTATGTCGTACGCCATGCCCCCGCAGAAGAAATCGCCGGTGGTGCACACTCGGATGCGGATCGCGAACTGACCCCCAAAGGGCGGAAATTATTCCGCGAGTTTGCTCTAAAACTGATCAAACCCGACCATGCCCCGCAGCTGATTCTACACAGTCCCCTGGTGCGCGCGGTTCAAACGGCAGAGATACTGCGGGAAGTCATCGGGCTGAATCGAGACAAGATGCGTGTCGAATCGCGACTGGGACCTGGAATGTCGCCGGCGCACATTGCTGGCGTCACAGAAGGAACAAAAGCCGACCGAATTGCGATTGTGGGACACAATCCCGATGTCAGTCGTTGTACGTCGCAGCTGATCGGCGGCGGGTCGATCGAGTTCAAAAAGGGAAGTATCGCCTGCATCGAGTTTTTCGATCAGGTCACTCCACAGCTCGGACGACTCGTCTGGTTCATGTCCCCCAAATTGCTGGTCGACGATTGAATTGAATCGCGTTCCTCAACGAGTACTCCAGCTTTCACCGACACATCTTGCGCCATCGCAAAACTCGAGCAACTCAGGTTGCTTACATCCGGTGTAAAGCGATTCTTGAACTGAGTAAAACGCCTCACATCCGGCGGCACCTGCACCGTAAACCACAATTAGAAAAACACTTACGGCCACACACCCAATTTCCAACCGAATTCACTGGCTTGCAATGGGCACAGTGTTTGGTAGCATGAAAACGGCAATAATGTCTGCCTGTCAATCACTTCTCAAGTCGAACTTCGAGTGGATTTGAACCGCGATGTATTTCGGCAACGTCGTCTCATCGACGCGGTCACCATGCACGCGAAAGTCTTGGGGGGACGGCTTTTGACACGGATCATTGCTAGAATTGGATGTTAGCGACGGGAGGGTGACATTTCGAAAATGTCAGTACTTCTCGCGCGTCATGCCAGTGGCCTAATTACGACACTCGAAACACTCTTCAGATTCGATCGTGTGAGGAAACAGACAGTCTTATGGCAAGCGCTGACGTCAACCAGATATGCCAGACCTTGCTGAAACTCCGGCTCGTCGATCAGCGCCAATTGGACGAATGCCTGGTGGGTCCAGCGGCCGGTTCCTCCGAGATTTTTCTACAGACCCTGGAACGCAAGGGACTGATTACTTCGTATCAGTCGTCGCAGTTGAAAAAAAGCAGCGGGGAGACGTCTGGGCTCGTGCTTGGGCACTATGCATTGTTGTATCACAACGCGTCGGGCAGCTTCGCACGGGTCTTTCGAGCCAAAGACCTCAACACCGGGCAGATGCTCGGGCTGAAGGTTCTGCGGTCCCGTTATACGAAGAATCCCAAATCGATCGCCGAGTTCAAGCGTGAAGCGGAACTCGGCAAGACGTTGAAGCACGATAACATCGTCCCGATCTATGAAGTCGGTCAGGATCAAGGAGAGTATTATCTGTCGATGGAGTTCGTGGAGGGGGGAAATCTCCGTGACTTCATCAATATCCGCAAGAAGCTGTCGGTCCCCGAGGCGACCAAAGCGACGTTCGAGATGGCGTCGGCGCTGCAGTATGCGCTCGAACGTGGTTTGACACATCGTGACTTGAAGTTGACCAACGTGTTGATGAGCACGCGGGGTGTCGCCAAGCTGGTGGACTTCGGCCTGGCGGGACTCGATCCGGGTGCCCAGAATGATGCGAACGTCAGTGAAAGCGCCCAACGGGCCATTGAATACGCCACCCTGGAAAAGAACACCGGCGTCAATCGCAACGATCCACGCAGCGACCTGTATTTCCTGGGGGGGATTTACTACGAACTCCTGACCGGGGTGCCGCCGCTGCCGCGTACGAAGAGCGCGGAAGAGCGGGGTGAGTTCTATCGCTACGCTAACGTCAAACCGGTCCGCGAACACGATCCGTCCCTGCCGATCGGAGTGGCGGCAGTCCTGGAAAAATTGATGCACATCAATCCCCGGGTGCGGTATCAATCGGCGGCCGAAGTCGTCTCGGATCTTCGCTACCTGATGGATGATTACGATACGATTCCCCCGCTGGCAAGCAAGACATCCACCTTGAACGCATCGAACGCGGGTGCAACAGCGGAGGGCCCGGTTCCGGATGCATCTGCGGCTGCTCCTGCGAATAACGCTCCTGTCGTGCTGTGCGTGGAAGTCCGCATGAAACATCAGGACGTCCTGCGTTCATACCTCACCAAGCACGGCTATCGCGTGTTGATGTTCAGCGACATCTCACGCGCCGTGACGCGCGTCCTGAGTGGCAATCCTCCAGCGGCCATTATCATCATGGGGGATGGCATCGGTCAGGACGCATTAACCGGTTTCAAGACGCTCAGCACGAAGTCTTCACCTGAAGCCACCACGTGCCTGCTGATGGTCTCCGAGAAGCAGCTTGACTTGTACGAAGCGGCTTCCAAGTGTACGACGAAAAGTTGCCGTGTCCTGCGACAACCCCTCACGTTGCGGGATCTGCATCACGAAATCCGCGCGGGCCTGATCCGCACCGGCCACTGGGAATCCACCGCCGCCCAATCGGCCGAGGCCAGCGAGTAGAGCCCAACGCATTGGGTCGATCGCATATGTATCGTCTACCGCCTGACTCGAAACAGTCTGGCAACAATAGCAACTAACCGCCAAATGCTTCATATTCCGGTCCCAGGTAACCGACTGCGATCTTCTGCTCGAGGATCTCATTCGTCCCTTCATAGATCTGGCAGGCACGGGCATCGGCATAGTGCCGGGCCGGGCGATTCGTCAGCAGGAAACCATTGCCACCGAATATCTGGATGGCATCGTGCGCGGCTTCTTGAGCGGCGTTGACGGCAAAATACTTCGCCTGAGCAATCAGCAAATCGGTCTCGATCCGTAGCTCCTGGTTTTTACGGTCGGCATCATATTCTGCCTTTCGGCTCGCGGCAGCAGCCACCAGGGCACGAGTTGATTCGAGCTTAACGGCCATGCGGCCCAGGTGCCGCTGAACCAGTTGATGTCGACCAATCGGCTTGCCGAATTGCTCACGGCTGCGAGCATATGTGAGGGACTCGTGCAGGCAGTCAGCGATCACGCCAATGCTGCCCCCCGCGACCCCCAGGCGGCCGCTCATCAACGCCGAATAGGCAATCTTCAGGCCATGTCCTTCTTCGCCCAGCAGGTTCGCCCGCGGGACTTCGCAGTTTGAGTAACTGACCTCACACGTGCCGGCGGTCGGCATCCCCAGCTTGTGCTGAATGATGTCCGCGCGATAGCCGGGGGTGTTGGTATCCATCAGGAATGCCGAAATCTTGCCCGATACGGAATCCCGGGCAAACGTGACCAGCGTGCCTCCTTCCGCGGCGTTGCCAATCCACTTCTTCTGCCCGTTCAATACAAAGCCAGCGCTCGTTTTCTCAAAACGGGTCTGCATTCCCGCAGGATTGCTGCCCGCATCCGGCTCGGTCAATCCGAACCCGAAGATCCGCTTTCCGGTGACGGCATCGGGCAAGTAGCGCTGCTTCTGTTCTGCATTCCCCCAGTACGCAACGACGCTGGCCCCGATGGAAATATGGCACGAGAAGAACGTCCGAGGTGCAGTCCCTTCCTGCCCGACCCGCTCCATTCCCCACACATACAATGGCACATCCATGCCGAGTCCGCCGTATTCCTGGGGAATCATAAAGCCCAGAACGCCGTGCCTGGCGAACATCGGGGCCACCTCGGAATTGACTCGCCGCTCAAGATAATAGCGATCTTCGATGGGCCGGAGTTCCTGGCAGGCGAGGTCCATGCGCCGGAGAATTTCCGCCTGAGCTGGCGTGGCCTGACGCGGGATCAGTCGGTAATCAAGCATGATCTGGCCCTTTCAAGTCGCGGTCGCGGACGCCTGCATTGTTCGACGTTCATATTCTATTTTACGCAGGACACCAGCCATAAACAGACCCGCAGACATTATATGGCGTCGCCTGTTCTACGTGCTTCGCGAATCGCGTGTCCGATTGGCGATGACTTCTGCATAGATGTCGCGTAACTGTTGCGTCATGTGCTGATGTCGAAACCGTTCGACACACAGCGCCCGGCCATTCGCTCCATAGCGTTGTCGGCGTTCCGGATCGGCAGCGAGTTGCAGAATGGATTCCACCAGGCCGGCCACATCCCGCGGAGGCAGCAGGCAACCTGTCTGGTTTGTAATCACCACTTCGCGTGCCCCATCGACGTCATAACTGATGACCGGCTTGCCCGCGATAAGACCTTGTGGCAAGACCCGCGCCAAGCCCTCACGCAAACTGGTGTGCACGACGATATCCATTGCCTGAATCAATTCCGGCACGCGTTGCGTCGGGACCAGTCCCGTAAACACAAAATGGCGTTGCAGTCCTGCACGCTCAATCCGTTGTTCGAGTTCTGAACGTAGCAGTCCGTCACCGACAAACAGAAACTTCAAATGCTTGTTCCGGGCCACGGCTTGCTCGGCCGCGGCGATCACATCGTCGTGACCTTTCAGGTGAAACAGCCGGGCCACTTTGCCGACGACGATATCTTCCTCGGAGAATCCCAATTCCCCGCGCACCTCGGCCCGGGTTCGCGGCGGGTTCAGAAACTGATCGACTTCCATCCCGCTGTAGACAGTCACAAATTTTGAACGCGGCGCCACCCCGGCGGCTACGTACTGATCAGTCATCGCATCACAAACGCTGATCAGCCGATCGCACCGCCGTGCCGCCCAGATCTCGAGCCAGCGATAGGTGTGATAGATCAACCACGGTTGTCCCGCATAGAACGATGGACCGTGAATCGTATGCACACACGGGATCCTCAGCTGATAGGCCGCAGCCCGCCCCAGGATGCCCGCCTTGGAACTGTGAGTATGCACGATCTCCGGGCGGATCTCACGCAGCAGGCGGATCAGGCTGCGATAACTTGACCAGTCGCGCCAGGGATGGATGTTTCGCCGGAACTCCGGGATGACTCGCACATCAAGTCCCCCGTCCTCGGCCCGCTGCATCAGACTCCCCTCAGGCCCCAGCCCCGGTCCAGTAATCAAGGTGACGGGATCGTGCCATTCGTGCTGTTGATCTTCGACCGTCAGCAGGGTGTTTTCCTGAGCCCCTCCCAGGATCAGCCGCGTGATGATATGGACGGTCTTCATCGAGTTCAATTCCATCGGGTGCGAATGCCAGTGCGGGGCATGCTATGTGACTCTCGCAGCCAATGGTAGAGCCAGTGGTCCTCAACCCGGATCGCCGGCCGGGACGCCGACCGTCGGGAACTATTTCTCGCTGACGGCGGGGGCCAGCACGACTTCGCGGGCACCGTCGCGAGAATAGACTTCCAGCGTAATGCGGCCGCTTAGATCCAACGTGCGTGCAAATCTGGAATACTCGTCCAGCGACGGAGTCGGATGTCCGTTGACCTTGGTGATCACGTCGCCCGGATTGAGCTTGTTCGCTGCACGGAACCGCGGATTGACCCCCGCCACCACCACTCCGCGGGCATCGGTAGCCACCAGCCAGCGTCGCATGTCCGGCGTCAGTGCCGCCAGTTGCACGCCCCACTCCTTTTCGCCCGGCAGGTTATCGGGTTCACTGGGCTGGGTCGCCAATTTGACTTTCACCAATTCAAACTGCCCCTTCCGCCAGACCTTCAATGTCACAGTGGTCTCGGGTTGAGTGGCCTTAATGCGGCGGTGCAGGGCCTCGGCATCGCGGAATGTCTGACCCTGAAACTCGACGATCCAGTCCCCCGCTTTCAACCCGGCTTTTTCCGCGGGGGATTTCGGAACGATATAATCGAGTTCGATTGCTGCTGCCTGCCAGCCGTGACGCGCTGTGGTCTCCTGATCAATGGTATGCAGGAAGACCCCCAGCCAGCCCCGCAAGATGCGTCCATAATCTCGCAATTGAGGCACCGCGGCCTTCGCCAGGTTACTGGAGATGGCAAAGCCAATCCCCTTGTTGCCTTCACCGAGCGTAGCCGTGTTGATTCCGATCACGTCACCCTTCAGGTTGACCAGCGGCCCACCACTGTTTCCCGGATTGATCGCGGCGTCGGTCTGAATAAAGTCCTGGACCTCGATATTCTTAAGGAGATCATGCCGACCGGTGGCGCTGACGATTCCCGCCGTCACCGATTGATCGAGTCCAAACGGGTTACCGATCGCGAGCACCCAGTCGCCGACGGAAACTTGATCGCTGTTCCCCAGGGTCGCTGCCTGGAAGGTTAAGCCAGTCGATTCCAGCTTCAACAGCGCCAGGTCGGTCGCTCGATCGGCACCGGTCAGACTGGCCTGAAAAATCTCTTTGCGCCCCGGCAGCTGCACTCGAATTTCCCGTGCTTCCGCCACGACATGATAGTTCGTCAGGATGTAACCGCTGCGATCAACGACCACCCCGGAACCTTGACCCGTTTGCAGGAAGTACTGCGGTGAAGAGGTGCGATCCCCCGGCTGAAATGAAGGAGACAGGTGTTGATACAGCCGCACACATTCGATGTGGGCGACCGCTGGCTTGACCCGCTCCACAACCATACGAAACGCCTGCGACGTATCATTGAGCTCGGCCAGCCGATGCTTCAAACCCTGTTCGGAGGCATCCTGGCGGGCACGAAACACGGCCAGGCTGATACGGTAGATCACAGCCGGAATGCCGTGCGTCAGGATCAGTCCGCTGAAGATTCCCACGAGCAACACCAGGCACCAGCGCCGCAGTCGAGCTGAGTCCATAGTGAAGAATCCAAATTGCGCACAGCGAAACCAGGGGCTTGGGACTGAACCTGATGTGCGCCAGCTAATAACCGTTTAGAGCACGCTGTGCAGATTATCCCAGACTCACAGAGAAATAAAAAGGAACGGGTGCCGTCCATCACGCTTGGTAATTCC
>CAZQUW010000070.1:16528-26000 GCA_964596215.1 uncultured Planctomicrobium sp.
CTGAGCGCTGGCGATGCAAGGGAAGTAATTACAAAACTATATACAAAACATAACCGAATATCGATTTCCTCTCTCGCCAGGGGGTATTGGCTGGCTGTTGAGCTGGCGCATATTTTCCCGGCAGCTGGCGCAATCCTTCGTGTCAACTGCCGCAGCCATAGAGAGTTGCGGACCGAGGCGCACGCCCACAGCCAGGCCGAGGGAGGTGAATCGGAAAACATCCTGACAAAGGCGATTTGTCTTCAATAGTACCGGCATCAAATATGCCGATAATACTGACGCGGGCCAATCCATTTCGTTCTCTCCGACTGTTGATGAGAACGAAACAAAACCAGGCGGACAGCGTTCTGTTGTCAGTCGCCAACTCAATGACTGAGGATTTCTTATGGTTCGCAATTCTTGGCTTGATGCTCTCCAGCAAGCAAGTGGTCTGTTTACGAAGCCGCAACCGCGCCGTCGCTCGTCAGCACGAGTTGACTTCCTGTTACCCGGTTCCCCCGAACAGTTTGAAGAGCGGGCTCTGCTGTCTGCCGCCCCTGTGGTCGACCTGGGTCTGACCGATCCCGTGAATTACACGGAAGGCAGCGGTGCCGTCGTGATCGCCCCACAGGCGACCGTCACGGATACCGACTCATTGACGTTCGAGGGTGGAAACCTGACTGCCACTTTGACCGCAAATGCCGATACGACAGACTATCTGGCGATCAACAATCAGGGCACGGCCACAGGTCAGATTGGCGTCACGGGATCGACCGTCAGTTACGGCGGCACCGACATTGGTACGTTTACGGGAGGCAACGGATTAACGCCACTCGTGATCACTTTCAACGCCAACGCAACGGTAGAAGCGGTGCAGGCACTGCAAGCCAATATCACCTTTGAGATCGTTGGTGACTCAGCGATCACCGCTTCGCGAACGTTTGAATCGGTCGTCACTGATGCCGCTGGCGGTAATGCCAGCACTCCGGCCACTGCGACCATCAATGTTCTGGAAGCAGTCCCTGTTGTGACATTGTCGAACACCGAACTCACCATCGCCAATTCCTCACCCAAGGTGCTGGATGCAGGTGTGGTAATCACGACGCCAGGGACGCAAAGCCTGGATGGCTCGGTTTTGACAGTCAGTCTGACAAATGGAACTTCTCGGGACCGATTGGGCCTGTTGAACTTCGGACTTTCAAAACGCATGCTTCGCGTTTCCCGCGGCCATCTTCTGCTGAATGGCACCGACATCGGCACGATCTCGGGCGGCACTAATAACACGCCGTTGACAATCACCTTCAATGCGAATGCGACCTTGGCCGACGTCCAAAAGGTGGCCCAGAGCATCACGTTCCGAAGCATCGGGCACGCGACGCACGACACTGCGGCGGTGTTCCAATTTACGACCAGCGATGGCTCCAGCGAAGCTGCCAGTCTCGCAATTCACGTCAGGCGTGGTGGTCGCCCCGCAAATCCGAACGGCAATCCCGGCACCCCCGTCAATATCAACACCGGAAAACCAGGCAAGCCAACGAACCCTGGTCACGGCAACCCCCATCATTAAACTTGGACCTCTCAGCGAGTTTGGCCCTAAGCAAAACTTCGCTTCTTGACACCCCAGTTTGAGATGTTTCACTGACAGTCCCCTTTAAGTTCTCTGAAGGCTCGAGGATGCCCCAAAATCGGGGCATCCTCGCCGTCGAGCAACGAAGCTAAAAGGGGTGGGGGGTCTTCGGCCAGTGCTTAACGTGGTCGAACTCTTTCGTTTTGCCAGCCAACGGCAATCCCCATGTGTCAAGCCAATTTCATCGTATGATTTTTACTGGCAACCTTGGGTGATCTTATTACGGGCGGCCTACGAATTCGATTTCTGCACATCCGCTTGTGCTTCCCGATTTCAACCAGCACGCATCCCGCACTTGCCCCCCGTATCGCGAAGCGTAATAATTCATGTGACTAGAAGTCTTGCCAGCATGCAGCCGGCCCCTTGGTCGGCGCCCGCCTGAAAACCCACCTTGAGCCCCAGCTCGGCCAACAACACGCGTTGAGCCCTTGTCTGGCCTGCTCGCCGAATTCGTATCACCTTTGCTCAGAGGAAGTTATGACTCGGGTCAGAATCTGGATTAGTGGCACGCCCGGTATCGGGCATGCCCTGCTGATCGATCGTGAAGACGCCACCTCGGTGTGCTTTGCCTTGAAGCATCCCCCCGCGCCCAACTCGCGTCTCGGTGCGGCTTATGCTGGCGAGCTACAAGGTCACATGGGCACCTACGTCGATTTGCCGCGTGGCTTTCCGGCCGACAATGTCACGGCAGCTCAACGGCTAAGTGACCCCAGCATTCCGCAAGTCATCCAACAACTCATTCGAGAAAATTTCCCGCTCCGTCCGCGCGTGCAGCCGGTGGCGCGGCC
Organism: uncultured Planctomicrobium sp.; assembly: GCA_964596215.1. GTDB lineage: Bacteria > Planctomycetota > Planctomycetia > Planctomycetales > Planctomycetaceae > JAKFVC01. The sequence continues at coordinate 18,923 of CAZQUW010000070.1, forward strand.
GCGGCCAGTCATGCCTCCGCAGCCGGTGGTAATGCCTCAGGCAGTTGTGCCGCCCCAGCCCGTGGCACAACTGACGCGTCCCGCGGATATCCTGGCCGAGCAGATCCGCCGGAGCCGAATGCGCGATCAGGCGAGCCATGCGGGTTAATTCCGCGAAGGAATTGCCGATCAGGCACCCCGCGGATGCTGTTTCTGATCTGTCGCGTGTAACCCCCGCAGCGCGTCACTTCAAGGATTCCAGGTAGGCCAGCAGGTCAACGACTTCCTGGGAGGTCAGTTGATCGATCAGCTTTTCTGGCATCAATGAAATACGCTGCGGGGTGCGGGCTTCGATTTCTTCGAACTTCAGATCGTGAATCGTGCCATCCGCGATGCCGATCTTCAGCTTTTCAGATTCTTCGCTCAGAATCAGCCCCGTCAGGACCTTGCCCGACTTCAACTCGAAGGTCCAGGCGACGAACTGGGGTGACATTTCCAGGCTCGGTTCCAGGATCGACTGAGCCAGTTTGCGGCGATCCATCGTCCGCGCCACAGTGGTCAAATCGGGACCGATTTTGCCCCCGCGACCATCGACCGTGTGGCACTTCGCACACCCCACGCCCTGCAGGTCGAAGAATACCCGACGGCCGGCCAGCGGATCCCCGGGGGCCGCCTGCGGGAGGCGTGATTGCCCCCCCGGCGGCACTGCCCGACGAGGTCCCACTCCCAATTTCGCATACCAGGCCAATGGATCAGACGGGCGCGCGACTTGTTCCAGTTCATTTTCCAGAACCCCGGAGGTGGTCCCCACCAACGCCAGACGCACCTGTTCCAGCAGTTCGCGATCAATCGCGGTGTCGGTTACGGCAGACAGGTTTTTGAGTCGTGTCGCCAGTTGCTGCAGACCCGCTGAGGGCTTACCCACAGTTGCGGCACCACGAACTGCCCGCAGTGCTTCAGTTCTCAGAACAGTCACCTCACTGAGGATAAGTTGATCCAGGAACTGGCGCAGCGGACTGTCCGGCTCCGCGGACTTCGCCGTCTTCGCGAGTCCCTGCACGGCATCCGCACGCAGCGCGAGTTCTTCCTGGTCGTTGCTGGCAATCTTGAGCAGCAGTTCTGCCGCTTGCGGTAACGGAGACAGCTGCAATGTGCGCACTGTTTCACGCCGCAATTGGGGGTCATCGACCTTCAACAATTGCTGAAACAGTTCCACAGTCACTGCCGGATCGCTCGGTGACACCATGCGCAACGCCATGGCTCGCAGATTCGCCGGAACGTCCTTGGTCACCAGCGGAAGCACGTACTTTGACGACGGCGTTTTGTCGAAATCCACCGGACTGACGCCGTCGAGCATTTCGATGGCCGCCAGTGTGGCCAGAAACAGGTCGCTGTCGATGGTTTCATCCTGCAAGACAGCTTCCACCTGCGGCTTGAGTTTTACCAGCTTTTCTTCGGCCGCCCATTGCACCGCCAGTCGGCGAATCTGGGGCATGCTGTCCTTGAGCAATACCGACACGATCTCCGACTGCTGCGGAAATCGGATTCGTCCACCCAGTGCTATGGCCACACGGGCAAACAGGATGGCCTCGGTCGAATCGGGAGAGATCTCCGACGTGTATCGCCCAAATCGATCTCTGGTCAGCACAACTTGCGGAGTCAGGCCATTCGGATCATTTGCCGTCGCACTGCGTGGTTGCGGATCCCGCTGCCAGGTGATCCAGAGATCTCGAAATTCGTCTTCATTCGCCACTCGCGAACAGGCCTCGACCGCCAGGCTTTGAATAAATGGATCGGTGGACCGATAGCGGGTCAGAAACTGACTGAGTCCTAACCTCGTGTGGAACAGTTCGGAGTCGTCACTCAGGTATGCATAGATTGTCGCGAGCACTTCCTGGGGCGAACTGGGGCCCGCACCGGGCCGACTATCCAATGTCGCCAGCGTCACGACTTCGTGCAGACAGGCAAACTGTTCTTCTGCTCGACGGTCCTTCAGCCACAACCCGGCCTCGGGCAAGACTCGCTGATGCTGCCCCTGCATGCTCACGATCATTTTCCGCAGAGCAACCAGCAAGCTTTCTGCCGGTTCAGGTTGGGTTGCTGCCCGGGCAATTGCCCACAACGCTTCCAGGCGTGACTTGTACGGTTTATTGGCATCGGCGATCTGGAGTAACAGCAACTCCTGTCCGGAAGGAATCTGACTCAGTTCCTGGGCAGCGGTCCGCCGCACTGTTAAACGCGGCGAATTTAAATCGGCAAACTTTTTCTGAAAGCTGCCCGGCGCGACAGTACGCGTGGCCTCCACCGTGCTCGCACGTGGGACCGCAGCCGAGATTCGCCACAGACGCCCCTTGCCATGCAGCTTGTATTCACGCGAAACCCAGTCCGTGCAGAACAGGCTGCCATCGGGAGCGATTGCCAGACCGACGGGGCGGAAATCCTGGCTGCCTACCACGAGTGGTTCTGCCAGTGATTTAAAGGACGCACCATCCGGGCTCAACTGAAATCGATCGATCCGATGGTCGCCCCAGGAACCCACGAACAGATTGCCGAGATACTCGGCCGGAAAACCGTCCGATTCGTACGCCACAATGCCTGATGGAGCTTCGCCCGTGCCGGCAACCATGGGCAATGTGCCTGGGATTTCGCCGTTCCAGGAAGTAAAGGGATGCAGTCCCTTCCGGCCATTCCGAAATCGGTATCCGTAATCTCCGCCCGGAATGATGTGCAGCAGTCGGCAGGGGGGGCGGCTATCGGGATCATTATCGACTGTGAACAGCCGCCCGTACGCATCGACGCAACTGGCGTGCGGATTCCAGAAGCCGGTCGCCCAGCGTGACAATTGCGAACCATCCAGCCGGCACCGATAGATGTTGCCCCCCTCGGCTCCCCCGCCGAGAGTCGTTTTGTCGGATCCGGTTATCTTGTACTGCGCCCCCAGATTCTCGCCGAATCCAAAGAACATCCAGCCCGTCGCATCAAACGCAATCCCCGCCAGACCGTTGTGAGGATAATTGCCCGGAGTATCCAGGCTCACCAGCACCTCTTCGCGGTCAGCTTGCAGATCGCCGTTGTCATCGTGCAGCAGGACGATCTGGCGGCGAGTGGCGACGTAGACTGACAGCCTGGGAGCCGGCAGCTCACCCTTGGCAGACTTTTGCGGTTCGACAGGATACCAGAACGGTCGTACGGCAACGCTCATCGCATGGACGAATCCGTCGGCAAAAACCTTGATCTCATCCGCGCGACCATCTCCGTTTGCGTCCTGCATGACCAGCAGGCGGTCGGTCTTATGCCCTGCATAGCCATCGGGTGGAAAGTGCGTGTTGCTCTCGATCGCCCAGACGCGTCCCTCCGAATCAACGTCCAGACCCGTGGGAGTCACGATCTGGGGATGCTCGGCGAACAGTTCAATCTTCAACCGCGGGTCCATCAACTTGGGGAGCGGTTCCTGGGCCGGGATTGCCAGTCCCGCAGCATGCCACAACCCAAAACCCAATACGACACACCACCACGGTCGATGTTTCATCTGTGATCACTCCCCCCAAGCGCTGCGATAGGCGAACTGTGAGTTCTCAGTTCCCGCCGAAGTTGCCAAGGATAACACACGCACACGGCAACATGGGAGGGTGAGGCCGGTGCCGAACCATCGCCGGAATCTGCAGTGGCGCGTGCATGCGTCTGAACTTGGCCACCTCGGGAGAGTCGCATCACGACGATCACAGTCGCTCGCGGACGAGTCAACCGGCGCGCATGATTTGCCGTCCCTCACGGTGAGCGGTAAACTAGGCGCAGAGACCGAGGGAGCGGTGGCCCTCGTGAGTGCATTTAAAATAATCTCACATGATGGAACGCCAGTGAGCCAGGTCGTCGAAACGTTCGACATGAAGTCCGCTGGCCCCGACAAACATGTCGTGGCCTTTTTGGACATTGGGACCAATTCCGTGCGCATGCTGCTGGCACGCATCGATCCCAACCACTCCTTCTCGGTGATCTCGCAGCAGAAGGAAGTGGTGCGCCTGGGCGAGGGGGAGTTTCGCGACAACCAGCTGCAACCCCAGGCCATCCGCCGCGCGGTGCTGGTCTGCAGTCAGTTTGTCCAGATGGCCCAGGCCAACGGTGCGCAGGAAATTGTGGCCGTCGCCACTTCTGCGAGCCGTGATGCCAGTAACCAGGCAGCATTTTTGCGTCGCCTGGATCGCGAAGCGCATCTCGATGTGCGTGTGATCTCCGGCAAGGAAGAGGCCCGGTTGATCTATCTGGGCGTCGTCAGCGGATTCAATCTGGGAGAAAAGCGTGCCCTCTTTATCGATATCGGTGGCGGCAGCACCGAAGTCATTATCGGCACGCAATCGCAACACGATTTTCTTGACTCCTTGAAGCTGGGTGCCATCCGGCTGACGTCACGATTTTTCCAGCCCACTGACGTCGGGCCGGTTTCGGATCGACTGTATCAACAAATCAAGCAATACGTTCGCACGTCGGCCATTCGCACCTTGCAACAGTTGAAGCAATGGCGGACTGACATCGCGGTGGGCAGTTCGGGAACAATCTGCAATCTGGCTGAAATCGCCTTCCGCATGGTGCATCGCCGACCGTGGAAACGGGATGATAACCTGACGCTGAGCGACCTGCAGCAGATCATCCCGCACTTGTGCGCATGCACTTTGGAAGAACGGGCCAAGCTGCCAGGTATCAATCCCGAACGGGCCGACATCATCGTGGCGGGCGCTGCGATTCTGGAAACGATACTCGAAGAACTGGGCGTTAATGAAGTGCGGGTCAGTGAGCGTGGGCTGCGTGAAGGGTTGCCCATCGATTACATGTCCCGCATGGAGCATCTACCGCCGCTGGAGTTGAGTTCATTCCGCGAACGAAGTGCCTTTCAGCTCGGCCGCTCATGCGGGTTTGACGAAAACCACGCCCGCACCGTCGCCCGATTGTCACTGCAGTTCTTCGATTCGGCGTTTCAGATCGGGCTCCATAAGATGGGAGACTGGGAACGCGAGTTGATGGAGTACGCCGCTTTACTCCATGACATCGGGGCATTTCTGTCCTACTCGAAACATCGTGAGCATTCCTATTACTTCATTCGGAATGCCGACCTGCTGGGCTTCGATAACACCGAGATCGCCATCATTGCCGCTACCGCCTTGTTTCACGGCAAGTCGCTGCCACAGATGAAACACCGCGAATTTGCGGAACTCGACAAGCGGTCGCGAAAAATCGTCCGGTCGTTGTGCTTGTTCCTGCGAATGGCGGAAGCGCTCGATCGCAGTCATACCGGGTCCGTAACAAACGTCAAGTTCGTCCGCTCCGCGCCGGATGCCATCTCACTGGAGATCGCCTCACCCGTCGATTGCCAGCTGGAACTGTGGGGCGTCAAACGGCACCAGATGGCGTTCGAGCAGGTATTCAAGCACAAGCTGAACGTCCTGCCGAAGGTGGAAGGGCAGCTCTAGTGCCACCACGGCTTACTCTACGCGATAGTCAGCAGCCAGCCTGACAAATGCGGCCAACCCGGCATCGGTCAAACCAGTAGAATGGACCAGTTCCAGGGTTCCGACGCAGTTGCTGTGCAGTTCACGCGCCGTCGCATGAATGCGACCACGGCTGTCATAGCTGTAGGTCAGCTCGACGGGCGACCCCGCGGGCAGATTCGGGGGCAGTCCCACGATTCGAAATTCCGCGATCGTGGTGCAGGCTTCAACATCGGGTGACTCACCCTCCAGCAATCGCAACGTGATTGAACTCGGGTTGGACAATGTCGTCACAAACCGCTGAGTCACCCGTCGCGGTATCGACGAGTTGCGACGGATCATGATGTGATTGACCTGATGCTTTGGATTGACAGGGTCAGTGACCACGATGCCCAGCGAGTGTGAATTCACATCGGTGGCCCGGATCCCCCGCAATCGCTTCAGTACGGGATGAGCCATTGAGGTCCGATCACCTGAGGCCCGGGCTTCCAGGATTGCCGCGTGAATGGCTGCCCCCTGGGCCACCGCGAGATCCGGATTGAGATCGCGCGAGGGCGTCTTACCGGTAATGCTACGCAACATCCAGGATACGATCGGCATATGTGTCGAGCCGCCGACCAGCAGGATCTCGTCCAGCTGGCTCGGATCGATTCCACCTTGCTCCAGCACCAGCTCAGTCGTGTCGCGGGTTCGCTGGATCAGGTCGGCCGTGATGGTCTCGAATTCGGCGCGCGTCATGGACGCCGAAAGCAGTCGCCCGCCGGGCAGGGGCAGATCGACCATGACTTGTGGCTGATTGCTGAGAGCCCGCTTGGCTCGTTCGCAGCGTTGCTCGAAGACCAGCTTCAGGTGGGGATCCTGGCGCGGGTCGTACTTATCGCGTTTGGCAAACGTATCACCAACATGCTGCACGATGCGATCGGTCCAGTCGAGACCGCCCAGCCGTACATCACCATCCGTTGCGACGACACGAAAATGGGTCGGCGTGTATTGCACAACAGTCACATCGAATGTTCCGCCACCCAGATCATAGACCATGATGGTCTTCTCTTTTTCGGTGACTTCGCCGCGCCCCAATTCCCCCTTCAGCCAGGCATAAGTCAGCGTCGCAGCCGTCGGTTCATTGATGATGTCGACAACATTCAGCCCGGCGATCTGCCCCGCATTCTGGGTTGCCCGGCGGCACAAATCGTTGAAGTAATAGGGTACCGTAATCACGGCATTGGCCACGGGGCCGAGTTGCTTCTCGGCATCGAGTTTCAGCTTCTTGAGGATCAGCGCCGAGATAAATTCGGGATTCAGCTGCCGCCCCATGTAGTTCAGCGAGAACCGGGTGCTGCCCATCTCGCGCTTGATCGACTGTACAACCCAGCGGGGATCGGCCTGGGCGATTCGCTCCGGCGATGGGCCGACGATGACTTGCCCATTCTCCCCCAGGATGACGATCGAGGGGGTTGTGACCTGGCCCTCGCTGTTCTTCACGGGGATCGGAACCCCTGAGCTGTTCAATTGGCAGACGGACGAGAACGTCGTTCCAAGATCGATCCCCACGGTCTGGCCCGGGCGAAACGGAATGTCGATACTCGGCTCACTCACCGGACGCCTCGGCAATCAAACAG
>CAZQUW010000071.1:0-3523 GCA_964596215.1 uncultured Planctomicrobium sp.
ACGCTTCATTGGTGGCAATCTTCCAGTCCCACAGGCCATCCGTCGAACCGCGCATTGCCAGCTCGAATCGCTCGCGGCTTTCATGCAGTGCGGCTTCCGTCTCCCTGAGGATCGTCAAGTCCTCGGTGAACATCATGATGCCGCCGATTTGATCGCCAGACACGAACCAGGGACGGACCTCCCACCGGAGATGCTGGTGTGCCGATCCGCCTGGAGGCAACCAGACGTCGTCATCATTACGATCTGCAACCCCCGCGAGACACCTCCGATGAATCTCTTTCCAACGCTGCGGAATGTTGGGAAACAGGTCGTAGTGCGAACGCCCGATGATCCTTTGACCTTCGAGGCGATAATCACTGATCCAGCGCCGGCTGACGGCAATGTAGCGGAGTTCTCGATCGAGCATGGCAATGGCCGCAGGCGCATGGTCGACAAAGGCCGCCAGTCTCGATTGTTCGGCGGCACTGGCCTGTTGCGCCAGGCGGCGTTCCGTCACATCGATCGCCACTCCCAGAAAGCCGGAGATGTTCCGGCCTGTATCAGCAATGGGAGTAACGACCAGTTCCACGGTCAGCTGCGACCCGTCTTTCCGGACGTACGTCCATTCCCGCGCTTCGTGTCGCCCCTGCCGGGCATATTCGACGAAGACGTCAAATCCGCTAATCTCTCGCCCGATTTCCCGGGATATCTCTGCGCCTCGTGCGGCTGTCTCGGACGGCAAGTGAATGATTTGCGGCGTCTGCAGCCCGACCATTTCCGAGGCTCGGTACCCCAACATCCGCTCGGCACCGGAATTAAACAGCGTGATCGTCCCGTGCGGGTCCGTGGCGATAATGGAGACATGCGTGGACGCATTAATCACAGTTTCAAATTGTTTCACCGTTCGTTCAATTTCGGCGGGCGTCTGCTTATGACAATTTGAATCTGGAGTAAGAAATGACTGCTGGGGCATAGCTGGCCATGAGTGAGTGCAAGACGCTACGGCAATGGATTTTGCGCCGAAATCGGGAGCGTCAGTTTTGACGTATCGGAATGTTGTGATCGTTCCAGGAAAATAGTTTTGATGAGTTGTGTAACTGACACAAACAGCAGAATTGCACATGTTAGGTATGTGCTGAAGACGCTCGTGAGGTCAACGACAGTTCGATTGATTAGACTGCGCGCACCGTATCGCGCTGGCAATTCAAGACATGTGAGGAAAGTCGGGTGGCAAACAGCAGTTGCGCCTGATATCTTCAGTTGTAATTCGAGAGTTGTGACAACGCGAACAGTTATTGTCATCTATGCAGGCGAGAACACAGCATGGCGGAATTGCGGCGAGCCAGGGTCTGGTGTGGTTTGTGTCTAGTGGCACTGTCAAGCGGTTGGAGTTCTGCGTTTGCTCAGCAGATCCCAACTATTGGGTATATCTCGCCTGCGGGCGGGCAGGCCGGCACCGTGGTCGAGGCGAAACTGGGAGGGTATGACTGGACTCCCGACATGCAGATTTTTTCACTCGACCCGCGCATCAAGCTGGAAGTGCTGGGACCACCGGGTGAAGTGATCGTGCCCGAACCGCCATATTGGTTCGGCAAAAAAGGACGTGGCAGCGCCCTTCCGATGCCGCGCGAAACGCCAGTTCGCCTGACACTGCCTGCCGACATGCCCGCCGGGCCAATTGCGTGGCAGGCGGCCAACGCGAATGGTGCGACGACCCGCGGTGTGTTCATGGTCAGCCGCACGCCTGAAGTGCTGGAGGCCTTTCGTCGCCAGAGCAGCGAGGTGCAGACGCTGCCGGCGCTGCCCGTCATGATCTCAGGTCAGCTCCAGAGAATCGAAGAGGTCGATCGCTACCGATTTTCTGTGCCGAAAGCGGGGCCCGTCACCGTTCAAGTCTTCGCCAAGCGAATCAATTCCGCGGTACGCGCGATTGTTGAGATTCGTGACAAAGCTGGAAATCTGGTCGCCGATCTGGCGGACCCCGAACATCGTGATCCGTCCGTGACTATCGCAGCCGCTGCGGGGGAAGAATACACCCTCAGTATTTACGATCTCGATTTTCGCGGTGATCGGTCGCTGAACTATCGCCTGGAAGTGGCACCTCGTCCGCAGGTCGTAGCGGCGATTCCTGCGTGCGGAAAACGGGGCGAATCGCAATCGGTCACGTTCGTGGGATACGGCATTGCGACCGGTGCTGCCAAGCTGGAAACGTTAGCTCGCAGTATTGCATTCCCCGCTACCCCGGGGCTCAAGACTTGGGAGTGTCCGGTGGAGACTGCATTGGGGACCGTAACCACACCCATGTTGATCAGCGATCTGCCGCAAGCCCTGGAACCGGCCGAGGTCGACCTGGCGAAACGCCAACTGGCCGTGCCGGGGACCATCACAGGAACGTTGTCCGAACGCTATGGTGAGGACCGCTATCAGATTGCCGGTGATCCTATGCAAAGTCTGTGGATTTCTGCCAAGGCCGAGGGAATTGGTGCCTCGCTCGATTTATCGGTGACCGTGCTGAACTCGCAAGGGATGCAGGTCGCCACGAGCGATGACCTGCCTGGGACGACGGATGCGGGATTGCTCTTCAAGGCTCCAGCGGCGGAGCAATATCAGGTGGTGATTACGGATGCCTCGGGACGGAGCGGTTCGATGGCCGCCACCTATTGCCTGAGCGTAGCTCCGCCGCAGCCTGACTTTGCCATCAAGGTCCCCGATCTGTTGGCCGTTCCCGTGGGAACGAAGGTCCCGCTGACTGTGACTCTCAACCGTCGTGAGGGCTATGCCGAGGCCGTTAAACTTGAGCTCACCGGTTTGCCGGCAGGCGTGACGGCACCCGCTGACTTAGTCATTGCGGCCGGGGCAGCCAGCCTGAACGTTGAGCTGACGTCTGCGGCCAATGCCGCTGCCATCGCCTCGATGGTCACAGTGAACGCGACCGCCCCTGTTGCTGGACAGCCCGCGACTCGCACGGCGGGTCCCGTACTGGTTGCGGGGACGTTGAAGCCACCGTTTACGATTGAAGGAGCAGGCAAGGACGACGTGTTGAAATGGCCGCGTGGAACACAGTTCCCCGCTCCCGTCATGATCGAACGAGAGGCCGGGTTTAATGGCGAAATCCGCCTGGAGATGGCCGGCTTTAACGATCGGCATCGGCAAGGCATTCGTGGCCCGGAACTGATGGTACCGCCGGGAGCGACCCAGATCATTTACCCGGTGACGCTGCCTGAATGGCTCGAAACGACGCGAACCTCGCGAATTGTGCTGAATGGTGTAGCGAAGATTAAAGACCCCGCCGGAAACGAGCGCTATGTCACGAAGCGACTCCTCACACGCATCGGGTTTTTGCCGGGCGGAGCGTTGATGAAAGTTGGCCACAAGAACGACGAACTGAAGGTCTCGGCGACTGAACCGTTCAGTGTCCCGCTGCATATTTCTCGATCGCCGCAGTTGACTGCACCGGTCAAACTGGAACTGATCGTCCCGTATGAACTGGAAGGGAAGCTGAAAGCGGACCCGCTGGAAGTGCCTCCGGAGATGACCAACCCGC
>CAZQUW010000071.1:3623-19560 GCA_964596215.1 uncultured Planctomicrobium sp.
GCCTGGCAGAGTTGGCTGGTGGAGTGTTGCAGATCTTGCTGGAACTCGTCATTGAAATCTGCGGCTATCTGATCTGGGGCCTGCTGGAAGGAATCCTCACTGCGGCCGGCGGATTCGTCGGCGGGATCATCATTGGTTTTATCATCTCGATAATCTTGTTCTGTTGCCTGTCATCGGCATGGGTGGCCTGGTGGGCCAGTTGCGGAGCCATGTTCGTCTCGGTCTGCCTGGGAATCATGATCGAAGCGGCAGGCGGAACGAAGTAGCGTCAATGTGCGTTCATCGGTTATCCTGCGTGCCGCTCTGTTGTCTCACATCTCGGTCGATCGCTTCATTCAGGGACCAGTACATCATGCTGACTCAACGCGTTTGTCTCACGAGTTGTCTATTTCTGTTTGTTGGCTGGGGGCTGCTGATCGGCGAAGAAGCAAAGGACAAAGTGGCCGCGGAAGTGGCCGGGCAGCCTTTGCTGTATCAGGCCAATTTTGAGGACGGGAAGACCGATGCCTGGGCGCCGAGCGATGCGAACGCCTGGAAAATTGAAGAGGTCGACGGCAACAAGGTGCTCAGCCAATTTCAACAGAGCAAGGTGCAGACACCAGTTCGATCGCCCTTCAATCGATCTGTTATCAAGGACTTGACGGTGGGCGACTTCGTGCTTGACGTTCAGTTGCAGTCAACGGCCCGGGACTATCCCCATCGGTCGCTGTGCCTGTTCTTTGGCTATCAGGACCCCGCTCATCTCTATTACGTTCACTTCGGTCAGAAGACCGATGATCATGCCAACCAGATCTTTATCGTGAACAACGAACCGCGTAAGAAGATCTCTACCGAGACCACGCCGGGGACGGCCTGGGATAACAAATGGCATCATGCACGGATCGTGCGGAAAGTGGAGACGGGCAGCATCGAAGTCTATTTCGATGACATGCAGAAGCCCGTCATGAAGGCGATCGACAAGAACTTCACGTGGGGCGAAGTGGGAGTCGGATCGTTCGACGATACCGGCCGGTTTGATCGCGTGCTGGTATACGGCAAGAAGGTGGCAAAGCCGTAAAGGCTGAGTCCCGGAGCCTCGTCAGTGTTCGCTGATTTCTTGTCGAAGTCATCAGGATGTGACTTCTCAACCAACTGGATTATACCGCAGATCTATTCAGATCGTGGCACCGTACGGAGACTGCGATACCGTGAAATGGAACGGCTTCCAGGCACCGCGAACACGAATCGTTCGCGGTGCGGACCGTTGAAATTTAGCACACTTCGGCGATGGGGGTCGGGTCGCTCACCAGGTGTGCTGGGCGACCTTGCGGTGTGTAGAACATCTTGTCGGGATCGATCCCCAGCTTGCGGTAAATCGTCGACGCGAAGTTTTCGGGTGACAGCACTCGTTCCACAGCCGAGTATCCGCTGCGATCCGTTGCTCCGACGACCGTTCCGCCCGGGGTTCCACCACCCGCCATCAAGACGGACATCGCACTCGCCCAGTGATCGCGTCCCGGCTTTGTCTGCCCGGGGAGCGTGGAGAGCTTCGGCGTCCGACCAAATTCACCGAGTGCCACCACCAGAGTTGTTTCCAGCAATCCGCGTTGTTCCAGATCAGAAATCAACGTCGCAACTGTGTTGTCCCAATCCGGCAGGCGGCGGGTCATCGATGGGAAAATGTCGGCATGGCTGTCCCAGCCACCGTCATAAAGTGTGATGAACGGCACGCCCGCTTCTACAAGGCGGCGGGCCAGCAAGGCTCGCTGTCCGAAGGAATTCCGGCCGTAGGCCGTGCGGACAGCCTCGGGCTCGCGATGGATATCGAATGCCGCCTGAGCGGGCTGCGAATGGACGAGATCAAATCCCTGGCGATAATATTCGTCGAGGGCATTCACCGGGTCTCCGGCAGCCTGCTCCTGGATGCGCTTCAACTTGTCCACCTGCTTACGGAGGTCGCTACGTCGGGCAAAGCGATCGTCGGTGAGGTCCGATGGAAAATTCACATCACGGACGCGGAAATTCGTCTGATTGGGGTCCTCGGCAACGACGAACGGCGCGTACTTGGCGCCCAGAAAATTCGGCCCGCCTGAACGGGACATCGTGGGCATCGAAAAATAGGCCGGCAGACCATTCCCCTGGCCCAGTTCGTGAGCGGCGACGGCGCCCAGGCTGGGGTGGAAGCTGACGAACGCACCGCATGAAACTGGAATCCGCGGGGGAGCCCCGGTCGTCATGTAGTGATTCCCCGCGCCGTGATTGTTTTGATCGTGGCGAATGGAACGGATGATCGAGTACTTGTTCAGGCTGGCTGCCAGCTTCTTCATGTGCTGTGAGAAGAAGACTCCCGGCACTGCTGTTTCGATCGTCTCGAATTCACCGCGAATCTCAGACGGGGCGTGGGGCTTGGGGTCGAATGTTTCGAAGTGAGTCGGACCGCCATCCATCCAAATCAGGATGCAGCTTTTCGCCTTAGGGGTAATCCGAGTGCGATCCTCAGCCTGTGCTTGACCTTGCCAGCGAAGCGTGTCCAGAAAGCTACCGCCAAGTAACGCTCCCAAACCAAGCTGCAAACAATCTCGGCGACGGATTCCGGCACAATTCCGGTAGAGACTCATGGGTATCTCCTGTCGAGCGGGGCGGTCTCATGGACCAATTATGTGGGCGGCAAACTGGCAGGTTCTACGTGGAACAATCGGCACTGCATTCAGGACTCACTGCACGCAATCTCTGCAACCGGAACACTTTAGCTCAGTTGCAAAGTCGGTCAGCTCAAGCTGTGACGCCTGAGGACCACGATAACTCTTTATCGCACAAACATCACATTATATGAAGTGAAAAGACGCATTTCCAGTCTAGAACTGTGGTAACGCCAATTTCGGGTGGTGTTTGCGGCCTGGACTGAACCGCTGCTGGACGCCCTTCACGCAAGTTTTCCACTCGGCGTTAATTCGGATCGCCTCGGCGTTTCGCCTCCGCCACAAGTTACATTGACACCGTCCATTTCATCCATTCCGAGGATCGACGCAACAACGTATTCTGATTCGTTTCTGGCGTGAATGTCGTTTCTCCTCTCATTCTCATAGTCGGGGACATTCCCATGGTCACAACTCTCTGTTCGCGGCGTCGTGCCTTTACCTTGATTGAGCTGCTGGTGGTGATCGCGATCATCGCCGTTTTGATTGCACTGTTGTTGCCTGCAGTGCAGCAAGCGCGCGAAGCAGCCCGTCGATCCCAGTGCAAGAACAATGTGAAACAGCTGGGCCTGGCAATCCACAATTACCATGACTCGATGGCCGCATTTCCTCCCGGAGTGATCTGGCCGTCGGGTTTGTACACTGGCTCGCGGACGAACTTCAACGTTCATCTGTTGCCGTACTACGATCTGGCCACCGTCTATAACCAGGTGAATTTCAGTTCGGGCGGAATTCTATGGTACGGTAACAACACGACCGCGACCGGTGCTTCGGTCTCGCTGCTGTTATGTCCCAGTGACGGTCGTGGCGGCGTCAATAAAGTCGGAGTGGGAACTCAACGTATTTTCCTGAGCAACTATTTTGGAGTATTCAGCGGTCAGCAATTGGGGGATATTTCCAGCACGTCCAACACGATGCAGGGGTTCTTCACGGTGAATCTCAGCCGGCGTATCCGTGATCTGACCGACGGACTGAGCAACACGATGGTCCTGGCAGAGAGTCTGACTGGGACTGCGAATGATCTCCGCGGCAGTGCGTGGTCGGATCAGCCTAATGGAGCGATGGTTTTCACCGGTCTGGGCCCCAACAGCAAAGCTCCCGATCGGTGTTATCCCTGCTGCAACTGGTGTGATAACCAGACGGCTGGAGGCTTGCCAAACGACAACCTTCCCTCCACAAACGGGGACGGAAGTACCACCGACACCTCGGCCGCCCGCAGCCGGCATGTTGGTGGGGTGCATATCCTGCTGGGGGATGGCGCCGTCCGTTTCGTGAGCGACAATGTTAATATTGCTGTCTGGCGCGGCCTGGGAACCATTGCCGGCGGGGAAACGTTAGGAGAGTTTTAAGGCTGCACGAGGGCCGTTCCTGGGCCTCTAATCACACTCTCGTAATTGGACCAATAGTCCGCGCAGTCAACTGCCTTGACAGGTTTTCGGGGCATGCAATCCGGATGCCCGGGACTGCCAAGATGGTCTCGGTGTCGTGACGGCGCGAATATCTCTCATGGTTTTCTCATTGAACCGATTTCAGCAAGGGGGAGAAATGGCTACTTCCAGGCAATGGGTCTGGGGCCTGGCAGCGGTGCTGATGGTCGACCTGGCGGGTTGCGGCGGACCGGCGGTGTTGCCCCGCGGCAGCGTCCGTGGCAACGTGACATGGGAAGGGACTCCGATCAAAGAGGGCACGATCACATTTGTCCCGATCCAGGGGACACAAGGGGCTCCGACGGCGGCCATCATTCGCGAAGGGCAATATCAGCTCGAGGCAGATTCGGGACCAATCGTGGGCATGAATCGCGTGGAGATCATTGCCAATCGAGAGACTGGGGAGACGATTCCAGCTGTCCCCCCGGCCACCGTTGAGATTCGCAAAGTGGAACAGTTTATTCCGGCGAAGTTCAATCGGTCGAGTACGCTGGAGCAGGATGTTGTCGCGGGAGAAAATGAGTTCGACTTTGACCTGACCGCCAAATGACGGAAGGCAAACAATAACAGGTCGTCAAACGATAGGACGATTGCGGCTGTGACTCGGGGCCGGTTGTCGTTGTCGCCATTCGACATTATCAATGCAGGGACTGGTTGGTGGGTGTCTCGAGGGTGATCCGCAGACCGTTGGTGACCGTTGCACTTCAGTCAGAACGATCAAATGGCGTCAGAATTCAGTGGATTTTGTTCTCACTACGAATGAATTCAATGACGCGTTAACCGAAACTTGTAGAATCACCAGATCGGATCCCCCGCAACGAAAACTCAGGGAGCAGGCAGTGTTGAGTCTTGAAGAAACTTATCGCCGAAATGGCACTCTGGCACGGCGTGAGCTGCTGCGGATTGGCGGGATTTCCACTTTGGGACTCAGTCTTCCCCAGTTGCTGGGCGGTCGCGCACGCGCGGCGGCCGAATCATCAACAGGTCCGCTGTTCGGGCAGGCGAAAAATATCATCTGGCTGTTCATGTCGGGCGGGCCGTCCCAGTACGAGACATTCGACCCCAAACCCAATGCTCCTGCGGAAATCCGGGGTATTTTCAATCCGATTGCGACCAATGTCCCGGGGATCCATATTTGCGAATTGCTGCCGCGAGTCGCTCGGATTGCTGATAAGCTGGCGATTGTCCGCTCGATGGCCACCGACGATCCGAATCACGAATCGGGAGGATATTGGGTCCACACCGGGCATAAATACACCGGGCCCAACATGCGTTCGGTCAACCCCGACGATTGGCCCACGCTGGGGTCAGTCATCAAGATGCTGAAGCCCAGCACCACCTTGCCCTTCAGCAGTGTGATGTTACCCGAACCGATCGTGGCAAATCCCAATGTGTTTCTGCCCGGCCAGAATGGGGGCTTTCTGGGCGCCCGCTGGGACCCCGAGATTTTCAAGTGTGATCCCTCAGAGCCCGGCTTTCGAATCGACGATTTCTCGTCGCTCGCAGACGTTCCCGCACTGCGGTTGAATGCGCGGCGGAATCTGCTGCAGCAAGTCGACCAGTCGGCTCGCTACCTGCAGACAGCCGGAATCCAGGAGCGAGATCGGCTGACGCAGGAAGCCCTGGGACTGCTGCTCTCTGGTACGGCGCGGGGCGCCTTCGCACTGGATCAGGAATCGACCAAGACCCGGGATCGGTATGGGCGCGGGAAATGGGGCCAATCAGTTCTGCTGGCTCGTCGCTTGATTGAAGCGGGTGTCCGCATGGCTTTCGTCAACTGGCCGCGAGAACCTGGTGATCTGAGTGCCGGAAATCCCTTGTGGGATACGCACTCGCAGAATAATCCACGCATGAAAGATGTTCTGTGCCCCCAGTTTGACTTGGGATTCACCGCGCTGATTGAAGATCTTGACGAGCGTGGTCTGCTTGATGAGACGCTGGTTGTGGCGATCGGAGAAATGGGCCGCACGCCGCGGTTTAATGCGTCCGGCGGACGCGATCACTGGGGAAATGTCTTCAGTTTTGTCATGGCGGGGGCCGGCATCAGTGGTGCCCAGGTGCATGGAGCCAGTGATCGAACCGGTGCGTTTCCGGTCTCGGGGCGAGTCCAACCGCAAGACCTGACCGCGACCATTCTGCATCTGCTGGGTATCGGACACGAGGCGTTCTTTCCGGACCGCTTTGGCCGACCGATCCGCGCGACCGAGGGCGAACCCCTGGAAATGTTGTTGGGGACCCAGCCTGCGACGAGCCTGCGTACAATTCCCGGCGGAACCATTTCCCCGGTGGTGTTGACGTCCAACGAACTGCTAGTGAACGTCGACTTCGAGCAGTCGATGGCGCTGGCGCCAATTGAGAAGCCGGTACGGGGCTGGCAGGCATTTCCAATTCTGGATGCCAATCGGGCGGATGAATTCTCTGTTGTTCGGGCTCACGTTCCCGGCGCCCGGTCACGCAGTGGTGAACACCACGTGGGCATTGGTTATGGACTGTGGACCGGCGAGGGCAAAGGCCAGATCCCACAGGGCACGCGTGCGATGCTCGTGCAGCAGATCCACAATCCGCGTCCGGGTAAGTTCACCTTCACCATCTATGCTTCAGGGGGCGCGTTCGATCGGCCAGACTACTATCGCGATGTGTGGGAACAGCACTTCACATGTCGACTGGTGATATTCGGGTATGCCGACGATCAGCAGCACCCGACGCGGATCATCGAGTTTGCATCGGAGAAATTTTCTCCCCCGTTCGCCGGCCCCTACGAGGCCAACTATCGCCAGTTTTCCGTTACGACCCGTCTGGAAAGTCAGAATGGCGGCGCGAATCAACTGCAGCACGGTGTCGGAGTGGCAGTGATTGTTGAGAAAACCTCACCCGGTACGCTCGACGTTCCTGGCGGCGGCCCACGCAGCCAGGGGCTGATTCGTATTGATGACGTGCGCCTGGATTTCACCGCATAGCACGAAATCGTGATTCGCAGCGCAGCCGAGTTGCCATCGGTCGAACGCACTTGCTACTCAGGTCGCTGACACTCAGGGGTTGAGTGCTTCCCCATTCGCCAGGAACTGGGTGATAGTCCCGTCTTCGCTTTGAAGACCTTACTGAGGTGGAAGGCGTCCGTAAAATTGAGCCGGTTGGAGATTTCCTGCACTGTCAGATCGGTACCCGTGAGCAGCGTCTGGGCCCGCCGTATTCGTAATTGCAGGTGATATTGATAAGGAGCCAGTCCGGTGGATTCGGTGAAGGCGTGTCGGAATTTCTCGTAACTCATGCCTACCACATCGGCGATTTCTTTGAGGTCGACCTGTTGTTCGACTTGCTGTTCCAGCAGCCGTTTTGCGGCCTGGATAGCCGACGCACAGGCTGGCTCCTCGGGCTTATTCGCTAAGGCAGCGCCGATGACCTCCAATACGCAGCCTGCTAACTGTTGTTGCAGTCCCGCGGAATTGTGGCCCAGGCATTCCAGCAACCGCTGATAGGGCTTCACGACCTCATCCACCATGCCAATGGAAAGTATGGGATGGTGGGGGGAGAAGAGGTGATGGTCCTGCCAGGACCTGGCCTGGCTGCCGCCAAATGTAAACCACATGTGGGTGGTACGAATCTGGGGATTGACGCGGTAACGGTGCCAGACGTGCGGACAGAGCAATACCATGTCGCCCTTGGCAACTTCGCGGGTACCGGCGATCTCGGACTCGAATTCGACTTTTCCCCCTTCGGTGAACAACAATGCCGAGTAGGTGTCTTCAAAGACGCGACCGCTGTCCCACGTGTATTCGAAGCCGACGGGATGAACATCGCGCTCGATGCCGGGACCCTGTGTTTGACGCCCGGCGCCGGTGAGATACAGACCCCAATCCCGATCACGCGACGTGATGGAGAAGTAACGGTAATAGTCGAAAGGGTTGCCAGACAGCATGTCGCTTTCGCCATTCGAATCACAAGGTTTTGAGGATCTCAGTCAGTTGCTGTTCACCCTGAATTGCGGTCGTAAGATAAAGCGGATTTAGTCGCGACTCGACGAACGTTGAGCGGTGCGATTTGTTTAGCGTAATGAGGAAATTGGACTCGTGCAAGCTGAGAGCAATCCACGCTTATGGAATCGGCCTGTCTGAGCAGGTAAACGTCCCTGGACGACTAATGGCGGAGTTTGCCTGTCCGCCCGACTGACCGTGAGTCTGAATTGTCGGCACCGTACTGATTTGCGGAATAATCGGAAAAGTCGACCGAGAATCTGATGCCGAAAAGCAACAGACTGATAAAACTTTCCGGCGGTCGTCAACGCTCACGCTATGAAACCTACGTCAGCGTCCTTGCGTCTCACTCTTGACGATCAACGTCGCGTCCAGCCGGATGGCGACGATCGCAGTGTGTCCCAACTCGCTGCAACTGTCACATACGTATCGGAGCGAACCGTTCATCGCTCAGTCGACCGCAGGAGCCTCGGGCGGCACATGCAACTCAGGATTCATGATTCTTTGTGATCGCAATTTGATCTGTTGATACCGTCTGAATTCTGTTTGCGGTTCGCTGTTTGATCCGGTGTGACGACCAGGGGAGTCTATATTCATGCAGTCTCGATCAGAAGTCCTGTTTCACGAACATCAGCAACGCGTCTACCGGCAGACTGACCGACTTTTTGCGGGACTGCTGGCGCTCGAATTCATCGCGGGCTTTATCGCGGCGCGGGTGATTTCGCCGTGGAGCTGGAATGGCACGTTGCCATATACCCATCCCCATGTCTGGTCGGCCCTGGTTCTGGGCGGGGCCATTGTTTCCCTGCCGATCTTTCTGGCGATCCGCTGGCCCGGTCGAATGATCACCCGGCAGGTCATCGCGGTGGCGCAGATGCTGGAATCGGCCTTGCTGATCCATTTATCAGGGGGCCGCATCGAAACCCATTTCCATGTGTTTGGCTCCCTCGCCTTCCTGGCGTTTTACCGTGACTGGCGCGTGATCTTGACCGCGGCCACAGTGACCGCGGTGGACCATGTGCTGCGTGGCGTCGTCTGGCCTCAGTCCATTTATGGCGCCGCTGCCGTTAATCCCTGGCGCTGGCTGGAACACACCGGCTGGGTCGTTTTTGAATGCATCTTCCTGATCCGTTCCTGCCAGTTAAGCAACAGTGAAATGCATGGCATCGCCGAGCGCCAGGCACAGCTGGAAACCTGGACGGAACGTGTCGAATCGGAAGTCGTGCAGCGGACTCGCGAGCTGGAATTGCGCAATACCGAGTTACAGGCCACGCAGGTCCGTGCTGAAGCGGCGGCTCAAGCCAAGAGCGAATTTCTGGCCAATATGAGTCACGAAATTCGCACGCCCATGAACGGCATCATCGGCATGACGGAACTGGCGCTCAACACGCCTTTAATCCCGGAGCAACGTGATTATCTGGAGACAGTACGTAATTCGGCGGATGCCTTGTTGCGGATCATTAACGACATTCTCGACTTCTCCAAGGTGGAAGCTGGAATGGTCGAACTCGAACTCGTTCCGTTCTCGCTCCGTGAGCATCTGGGGGACACGCTGAAGACGATGGGAGTTCGCGCAGATGAGAAACAACTTGAACTGGCCTGGCAAGCTGCCGCGAACGTACCCGAATGTGTTATTGGCGATCCGGGGCGTATTCGCCAGATCCTGGTCAATTTAACAGGGAATGCGATCAAATTTACGCAAACGGGTGAAATCATCGTACGCGTGATGGTGGACGGTGCGAGCCGCGATTCGGCCGTGCTGCACTTCACAGTCAGCGATACCGGCATTGGAATTCCAGAAAATAAACGCGACACGATTTTTGAGGCATTCACGCAGGCGGACGCGTCGACGACTCGGACCTACGGGGGTACTGGCCTGGGCCTGTCAATTTCGTCTCAGCTCGTGAAGCTCATGAACGGCGAGATCTGGGTGGAAAGTGAAGTCGGACGAGGCAGCACTTTCCACTTCACATTGAAACTGGGGGTCACTAACGAATTGGCCAAGGCTGCGAAGCCGATCGACATCGAATGTCTGCAGAACGTGCGAGTCCTGGTGGTGGACGACAATGCGACGAACCGCCAGATCCTGTTCGAGGTGTTGCGGCAATGGCAGATGCGTCCGGTGCTGGTCGCCAGCGGGCGCGAGGCGATTGTTGAAATGCAACGCGCCAAACTCTGTGGCCAGGCATTTCCGCTGGTGCTGACCGACTGTCACATGCCGGAAATGGACGGCTTCACATTGTCGGAGCTCATTCACGCCGATCCCGAACTTTCGGGGGCGACCATCATGATGTTGACATCGGGTGTGCGCAAGGGGGCTCATGAACGCTGCCGCGAACTGGGGATTCAAGCGACTCTGCTGAAACCGATCAAGCAGTCAGAACTGCAACTGGCGATCGTCAACGCCCTGGCCGGTATCGCTCGTAGCGATGTTCCGATGGCTCCGGAGACGTCACTATTCCCGGAAGTTACAGACGCGAATCGCCGCGTGCTTAAGATTCTGCTGGCCGAGGATAATCCGGTGAATCAGAAGGTTGTGCTGCGGACCCTGGAAAAACGCGGGCATCAGCTTCAGCTGGCGGTGAACGGTCGGATTGCCGTCGAGGCCTCTGCCGCAGACGATTTCGACGTCATTTTGATGGACGTGCAGATGCCCGAAATGGACGGTTTAACTGCGACACGCGCGATCCGCAGTCGCGAACGGGAAACCGGTGGCCGACATATTCCGATCATCGCCATGACCGCACATGCACTCAAGGGAGACCAGGCCCGCTGCCTGGAAGCCGGGATGGACGCCTATTTAACCAAGCCTATCAAGTTCAGCGATCTCTTCGAGATGTTGGATAAATGGGCCATTGCGCCCGCACTGCAAACTGCAACCGTCCCGGAACCTGCCAGCACAGGCATGTTTAACGAGTCGGTTGCATTGGAGATGGTCGCGGGGGATGCGACAACATTGCAGGAGATCGCCGATCTTTTCCTGCAGGATTGCCCGTCACTCATTTCGCAGCTATCGCAGGCAATTTCGGCTCAAGATTCGGCGACGCTTGTTTCCACGGCCCACCTGTTGAAAGGCTCCGCTGGCTATTTTGGCAGCACCGTCGCCGCAGAATCGGCCGCCCGCCTCGAACAACTCGGTCGAGCCGCGAAGTTTGCACCAGCGGCTGACGTCTACGTGGAACTGGAGCAGCAAGTCTCTCAGTTGCAGAATGAGCTCAGCGAGTTTTTGAATCGCAGTTCTCGCTCGGCATGTTCGCTGAAGGAAGTTCAGCCTCCAGTTGCCTGATTCGACGCCGTCTGGCAATCGGATGAACTCGGCGCAGCGCTCAATCGCAACCTGGCACGTACGGGTGCGAGCTGTGAAGTCTGGCAATTGAAAGTACCCGGAGCGATCACTCCTTCCTGACTGTGCGTCCCTTAACAAAGGGACTCGGAGTGAGCTAGAATCGGAGTCTGAGTCGCTCGCTCCGCTGTGTCTGACGATGACGGTAGCCCCGTGTGGATTGCCGGGCGTGACACAACTTGCCGACTTTCCGGGAATCGCCGCTATGTGGACCGTGGGACGCATCTGGATCTATCCGATCAAGTCGCTGCCTGGTGTGGAAGTCAGTCAATCGTACGTATTGCCCGCTGGTAATCTGCAGCATGATCGCGAGTTTGCCCTGATCGACGAAACTGGGCAGATCATGAACGCCAAGCGTAGCCCCGCCGTTCACCGCGTGCGAGCCGCTTGGGATCTGGCCGACTGGTCGGTCACCTTGGCGGAGCGATCTGCCGACACGGGAGAGTTGTCGCCAGCGGTTCGGCTGCATCTCGATCATGATCGCGATGCCATCTCCCATTGGTTCAGTGCGTTGTTTGAGATGCCACTGACCCTGGTTCAACAGCCGGCTGGCGGCTATCCAGACGATACTGATTCACCGGGCCCAACCGTTGTCTCTACTGCTTCGCTGGACGCGGTTGCGGGCTGGTTTCCTGAGCTAAATCCGGAGGAAATGCGGTCCCGCTTTCGAGCGAATCTGGAACTCTCCGGATGTCTGCCTTTTGACGAAGATCAACTGGTGCCCGGCTCTCAGTCCGCAGTACCATTCCAAGTTGGCGAGGCGACTCTCTACGGCACCAATCCGTGTCAGCGTTGCGTCGTGCCGACTCGCTCACCGGAAACCGGTGCGGTATTGACCGGGTTTCAAAAGCGATTCAGTGAGCGTCGCGAAGCCACGTTTCGTGCGTCGGCCAGTCGCCTCCGGTTCAATCATTTCTATCGACTCTCTGTGAATACGACCGTGCGGGCAAAAGACTCTCAGCTGATTCGTGTCGGTGATTGCGTGCAGGTTACTCCCGTTCTGTAAGCCATGTTCGCGACGACTCTGGTTACTTCGCCAATCTACTTCTTCAATCGAGGGCTCCATGTTGAGAATGTCAGTGTCTTGTTACTCGCCATTGCGGTACCTCGGATTCCTGATTCTGATGACTGGTGTCGTGCTGGGAACCGCGAATGTCGGCTCGGCTCAAGCCCCTGCCGCGAAGCCGCTGACTGCAGAGCATCGCCAGAAGCTCGATGCCGGATGGCAGGCCCTGCAGGCTGCACTGAAGTCGCTGAGCGAACAGCCGGCCCAGCTGATTGCTGACGCGGCTATCTATGCAAAGGGGGTAGAGTGGGCCCTGCGATACGATCGCGACTTTTCTCCAGCCGATATCGGGCTGATCGAGAAATCGCTTGCCCGGGGGCAGGAGCGGGCTGCCGCCATTGGCAATCAGAAGCCGGCGTGGCTCAGCCGCCACGGCAAGCTGGTGCTCGCTTATGTTTCGGCGGTCGATGGTTCGGTGCAACCGTATGGGCTGATTGTGCCGAAGAACTACGATTCGACGAAGCCCATTCGGCTCGATGTTGTACTGCATGGCAGCACGCGGCCAGTCGGGTTGAGCGAACTGCGATTCATGGCCCGGTTTGATACGGGCGACGGCCCGGATATGGCCGCTCCGGACCAGGCCTTTATCGAACTGCACCCGTTGGGACGCGTTGAGAACTGCTACCGCTGGGCAGGTGAGACCGATGTCTTTGAAGCCATTGAGGACGTCTGTCGCCGTTACCGCATTGATCGCGATCGGATCGTGTTGCGCGGGATGTCGATGGGGGCCTCTGGCACCTGGCACCTGGGACTGAAGCATCCCGATCGATTTGTGGCCTTGGGTCCGTACTGTGGATATGTCGATACGCATAAGTTTTCCATGACGCCGCTGCCGAACTTCGTGAAACTGGGGCCCCTGCCCAGCCAGCAGGAACTCGGCCTGCACATGCTCGACTCGATTGACTATGCGGCGAATGCGGGAATTGTCCCGGCCATCGCCTGCATGGGTGAGAAGGATATCTTCTTCGAGGCCCACGTCCTGATGGGTGATGCGATGAAACGTGAAGGCTTGACCATGGTCAATCTGATCTCGCCCGGCACGGGACATGTCATTGATCCTGTAACGCACGCCGAGCAGATGCGCCGCATTGCCGAGTACTCTGCGAAGGGGCTGAATCACAGTCCCGAGGAGTTGCGGTTCGTTACATGGACCTTGAAGTACGGTCGGGCTCACTGGCTGCAATTGCTCGGGCTGGAGCGACATTACGACCGCGCTGAGTTGCGAGCTCGAGTTCATGAGCACATCCTGGAAATTGCTGAACCGACCAATATTACCCGCTTCCAGATTGCGACGAGCCAACTTCCGGGTACCGTGAAGGCGTTGCGAGTTGGGTCGATGGATTTGCCGTTGCCGGCGACTCAATCTGCCGTTGCCGTGGTCTCCAAACGCGACAAGCAATGGGTATTGTCGACCGATCCTGCAAGCATCCCGCAGGCGGGCAAGCGGCCCGGCTTGCAGGGGCCGATTGATGACGCATTTACTGCTCCGTTCCTGTGTGTGCGGGGGACTGGCAAGGCGTGGAATCCGGCGGTCCAGGCATATAGCGATGCGAGCCTGGCTCGATTCAGTGACGAATGGCACCATTACATGCGCGGGGTATTACCTATCAAGGATGATACGGCCGTGACCGCTGACGATCTGCGTACGAAGAACCTCATTCTGTTTGGTGACCCCGGCAGCAACTTGTGGATTGGGAAGTGCCTGCCGCAACTGCCTGTGAGGTGGTCGAAGGAAACGTTGAAGTGGGGCGACCAGACATACTCTGCTGCCGACCATCTGCCGGCGTTCATTGCACCCAATCCCTTGCCCGAGGGGACGGGTCGCTATGTTGTGCTTAACAGCGGCCACACCTTCCGCGGCATCGACTTTGCCACGATCAACTATTTGCTGTTTCCTCGCTGGGGTGACTGGGCCGTCCTGCAGATCGATCCGCAACGAGTGGCCACCGAACCGGTCACCGAGAAGGTACTGCAATCGGGCTTCTTCAATGAAGCCTGGCAGTTGCCCTGATCGCTGTCATTATCACTTCCGATCGCATGCCAATTCCTTCAATGGCGGGACATCCAAATGAAATCGTACGTGATGATTCTGCTGTGTCTTGTAGCTGGCTCCCTCCAGGCCCAGGAAACGGGATATCAGAAGGAAGTAAAAGTTCGTCAGGCGACTCGGTTGGACTGGATCTTCGCCATGTCCAACCAGAGTCTCGCCGCAGCCCCCGCGGACTGGCTTCCGGACTACGACTCGACTCAACAGCGTTACGAATCGTTTGTGCCACCTAACGCTAAAGGGACCCGAAAACCCGCGGGCAAGTCGACATCCAGATCGAAGACGGGGCCGACAAAGTCCAGCGAGGCATTACCGCTGATCCTCTTTATTTCGGCCGGTGATCAGCCCGCTGGTTGGGGGCAACTCCAAGCCGTTTGTGAACAACAAGGGATCGCATTTGCCAGTCCTTACGGTGCGGGCAATAACACGCCCATGCCCCAGCGTGTCCGTGTCGTGCTGGATGTCCTGGATGATATTCGACAACGCCATGCCATCGATCCCGATCGCACATACCTGGCGGGATTCTCCGGTGGCGGACGGACCGCTTGCGGGATTGCGTTTGCGTTGCCCGAGCTCTTCGGTGGAGTCATCCCCGTCTGTGCCGGCGGGGATCTGCGTGAGGAAACCTGGCTGCGGCACCGCGTCATCGACCGTCTCAGCGTGGCCCTGGTCACGGGGACGGGCGACTTCAATCTCAGTGAAGTGTCCCGGTTTCGCGGACCGATGCTGACCGACATGGGTGTGCGTACGCAGGTCACCGTGGTCGAAAAACTCGGCCATGGAATTCCCGATTCCCAAACATTCTCCAAGGTTGTCGAATGGCTGGATGCGGGGGCGCCTGACCGTCGGAAGTTGGCTGCCAGCAAGCCCGCCAGCCGTATTTCTGGTGATGCAGCGCCCACCCGCGAACAGTGGGCAAAGTCACTGCTGGCGGAAGGTCAGTCGCAGCTCAAGAAACCAGAGACGCTGTACGCAGGCCTGATGTTATTACAAGGGACCATGCAGCGCTGGCCCGATCTGCCACAAGCGGAAGATGCCAAACGCATCCTCCTGGAATACGAAGCCAAGGCGGAGCACCCATGGGAAGCCGACGACATTGCGGAGCAACGTAAATTTCTGATCGCTCGCGCCCGAGCCTTGTCCGATTATGCGACCGGCGACCTGCCCGAGCAGTATGCCCGGCAGCGTTCCGCGATGCTCGAAGCCGCAATCAACCTCTGGACGATGATCGTGCAGGACGGTCAGGACCCTAAAGCGGTCGCCGAGGGTGAGAAACTTCTGCCAATTTTAAAAGAGCGCTTGGAAAAAGAGCCTGCCCGCAAATAGGCCATTCACGTCGAGGCTCCGCCGGACGGGCGCGGCTGCCCGGCCCGTGTGTTGCCGTGATCACTGTCACTGTGGTGACTAT
>CAZQUW010000071.1:19660-25732 GCA_964596215.1 uncultured Planctomicrobium sp.
ACTGTGGTGACTATCACTGTGGTCACTGGCAGCACGAACCGCATTCGACCTTTTCCAGGGCCGGAAAATGGACCGCTGCGAGTTCTGTATCAATCACGTGTCGATAATGCTCTAAGCGTTTGCGATGGTCGTCCAGCGAACCGCCGAACGAACGCGACTCGTCGAGGTACACCAGCGGCACTGGGAATTCCGTGATCCGCAAACCTTGAGCGACCGCCTGGACCCACACCTGCAGCGGCATCGCATATCCCAGGTTGGTGACGTTCAACAAGGCCAATGCGGGTACGCGATAAGCCTTGAATCCGCAGAATGAATCGGTGAGCTGCAGGCCCAGGTGTTCATTCAGCAGACGGGTGATCTCCATATTCACGCGCCGGCGATCGGCGGGAGGAATGCTGTCACCGTCGAATTGCTGGAGATAGCGGCTGCCTGAGACAATATCCCATTCTTCGCCCCCCTCCGGGAAGACGGCCGCAGCCATCGCCGGGATTAACTCGGGCTGATGCTGGCCGTCACAGTCAATCGTCACGAGCACATCGTAACCGTGCTCCAGGGCGAATTGAAAGGCCGTCCGCAGGGCGGCACCGTAGCCCTGATTCTTGGCGTGTGTCACCACATGAATGCCGGGCTCTTGCGCCAGGGCGTCCGCAGTGCCATCCGAGGAGCCATCATTGACGACCAGAATGTCGGGGCTATAGCGCCGAACCTGCTCGAGTACCCCGTGCACGTGTGCCGCTTCGTTATAAACGGGCAAGGCGGTCAACAGACGAAAGGCCATCAGCCTGCTCCAGTGATTGAGGCTCGGGAATGTGCTCGCTAAGCGCCGAGCACGACTGATTCTAGGACGTGAAGGGATGAAGTCAACCGGCGACGGTTGTATCGACCCTCCACGGGGGGGCTTTCTGCCGCGTCGATATTTGCTTCAACTGACTGCCGACAAGCGGTTTAGCAAGACACAACGGACTTTCGCGGGCCGGGCAATCGAACATTCTGGAGAGTTTTGCGAGTGCTTTGCCGTGCCAGGCCGACATTTGACAGAATAGTCCGTATATGATTGGAGTAAGTTGAGGATCGAGCGCCAGCTGGGACCGTGATCTGGTTCTCGTGGACGCTGACCTGCCGCTGCGATTCGAGCGAATATGCTTTACGACTATTTGAACAATCTGTGGAATGCCTGCCGGCCGCGTCCCGGTGCGCGGCGGTCGACTGCGATACGCCTGGGTTCGTTCGCCTGTGAACTCGGTCCCGTGATCGATGATCTCGAGCCCCGCATCGTCCCCGCGGCAGTGTGTGACCTGACTCCGGCCCTTGTTGAAGGGCCGGACACGGCGGTACCCGGCGAGCGCCTGAAAGTTGGTATTCAAGTCTCCAACCTGGGGGCAGTAAACTCGCCCCGGTTTCAAGTTGAGATTCGCCTGAGTCTGGATGGCGTCATTGACGACCAGGATCCGGTTCTGAAGACGATTGGCCGCCGCCAGATCTCGGCCGGCGGCACCCGGCAGTGGAACCAGCGGATTAAGCTGCCCGACAACTTGCCGGCTGGAGTCTACTATTTCGGTGTGATCGTTGATCCGGCGAATCGAATTGCAGAAGAGATTGAAGCCAACAACACGCGAGTTGCCGGCGACGCGACGTCGATCTTCCATGATGCCTTGACTGGTCGGGTGAAGTCCGTGAAGGGGACGAAACCGGTCTCGATCCATGTCCTGGGGGATTCGGAAACGCCGATCAATCCGGACGTGACGACATGGTTGATCATTCATGGGCGGAATGAGTCCCCCACCAGTCCGGACCTGGTCACGCTCGGTCAGCAGATTGATCAATATCAGCCGGGTGATCAAGTCCTCGTCATCGATTGGCAGAAGGCGGCGTTCAGCGGCGCGCTGGGTGGCCAGGGCGAGAACTTCATTCAGCCCGTTGCCGCGTGGGCCGCGCAGGCGCTGACCGACTACGGTTTTTCCGGCTCGCAGCTGAATCTGGTGGGATACAGCTGGGGTGCCGAAGTTGCTGCCGAGATGTCGGAAGTTCTGGGGCATGTGAATTCCATACTGGCGATGGACCCGGCTCGAGATTACCCCGGAGGGAGTTACAATCCCGAGGCACCGGGCGAAATCAATCTCCAGGCCCATGCGTCACAATCCTGGGCTTTCTTTGCCTCGGCGAGTCTCCCCTTTGGATCCCCGCTCGTGACCACCACGGCCGATAATGCCGTTGTCTTGACTGGCAGCGATCACTTCGGGGTTGTCAGCGTCGTCACCAGTCTCCTGGCGCTGCCTGTCGACAGCCTGATTGCTGCTGAATTTTCTCTGGTCGGCTTACTGACAGGATTGCCGCTACCCGGTTGGCAACCTGACAGCTATTCGTCACTCGGTGATCTGGATGTCCTCAACGGTGACTTCGAAGCTGCGGTGCTCGCCGACGTCACTGGCAATGCGGTCTCCAGTTTGCGTTACTTCGATGGAACCATTGAGCAGACGATTTCCGTGTAAGCGAACATCGATACGAATCTTGACTGGCTCATTCTCCTGAATCTTTCAGAAACGCCGCCCGCAGTTCATCAATCACGGCGTCCGACATGGGGGATACCATCCCGATCGGGCGGCTGTTGATAATGGCTTCAGCCGTCGTTTCCAGGACTTCCAGGCGATCGAACGTATCCAGGATGCTGGTCCCGACTACCAGCACGCCGTCGTTGTCGAGGAGCGCAGCGGGGGTCTTCGGGGAGACGTAGTCGGCGATATGCCCGCTGGCCTGGTACTGGACGCCAGCCGGAACTCGCACGACATCGCGCAGGAAAATATAGCTCTCGGGAATTGTACGGGCATCGAGACTGACGTTGGTCACGCTGAAGGCCGTCGCGTTGACGGGATGGGCAAACACGATCGCCCGCACCCCGGGATGGCGGCGATAGATCGCCTGATGGGCCAGCGTGGCGCGACTTGGCCTGTGCCCCGCTTCGCACGTGTCGCCCCGCACCAGCACAATGTCGTCGATGTCCAGGTCCGATCGATCTCGCTGCGACGGCGTAATCAGGAACGAGTCCTGATCCAGCCGTGCGGAGAAGCTCCCCTCGGTACTGATCAGCAGCCGTTGGCGGTATCCGCGCCGTACAAATTCACACAGCTGGCGGCGCAGTTCCTTCTCACCGCTGGTTGATGAGGCTGACACGGGTTGCAGATCGACCTTGCGCAGATCGGCATGGCTGAGCTGCTCGTCATTCAAGTAGCGAACCTCTCCCAACAGCCGGGCCTTGATGATGGTCTTGGCCGAGAACTCCAGGGTTTCAAAGCGCTGATAAGCCTGCGACAGAGACTCACCCCCGACGACCACGCCGTGGTTTTCGAGGATCACACAGTGCCAGCCCGCTTGAAAAGCCTCGGCGATATGTCCCGCCAGCCGCTCACTGCCCGGTAACGCGTAAGGAGCAAACCCGACTTCACCGCAGACGGACCGGGCCTGATGAAAGAGCCGCGTATTGGGCAGCTGCCGGCTGATGCTGAAGGCCACCAGTGCGACCGGATGTGCGTGCACAATGGCCTTGATATCGGGGCGCGTATTGTAGATGGCGCGATGGAAGGGAAACTCGGACGACGGGCGATGCAGTCCGTCCACGGTCCCGTCGGCCGCGACCCGCACGATGTCCTGCCGGGTCAACGAGCCCTTGTCGATCCGCGCTGGAGTGATCCAGATGTCGCCGTTGTCTTCGCGAATCGACAGGTTGCCGCCGGAGGTCGTGGTCATGCGGTAATGATAGATTCGCTCCATCGTGCGCATGATTTCGTCGCGAGGATGCAGTAGCTGGCGATAGCGGCTCATAGGTGAGGACTCGTTAAGAAGACTCGAACTGAAGCAGTCTGATGTACGCGGTTCAATTATCAGGCGTTGCGCCGGGAAGTCCAATGGCAGCGACGTCCCGGTCGAGTGACCGGGGATTAATCCAGGGTTCGGCGATACCGGAACACGGCGATCGTCAGTACGACAACTCCGAACAGGGCGATTTGCCATACTTGGTGCAGCGCTTCCTCAATACCATTCCCTTTCAGCAGGATGCCACGGACCAGGCGCAGGAAATGAGTCAGGGGCAGGATCTCACCCAGCGCCTGGGCCCATTCGGGCATACCGCGAAACGGAAACATAAATCCCGACAACAAGATCGACGGCAAGAAGAAAAACAGCGTCATCTGCAGCGCCTGCCGCTGGTTCTGCGCGAGTGTCGAGAACGTCACCCCCACCGCCAGCGAGGCCGCGATGAAGACCAGGGTGACGCCCATCAGCAGCCACAAGTTCCCAATCATGGGGACATGAAACAGATAATGCGAAGCGGCCAGGATCAGGCAGACCTGAATGTAGCCGACCAGGATATAGGGCAGGATCTTGCCGATCATGACTTCCAGTGGCCGGGTGGGCATCGACAGCAGATTTTCCATGGTCCCGCTTTCGCGTTCGCGGGTGATCGCCAGGGCGGTGATCATCACCATGGTCATCGTCAGCACGACACCCAGCAGACCGGGAACGATGGTGTACTGAGTAATCGCTTCCGGATTGTACTTGGCATGAATCCGCAAATCGATCGGGGTCTCCGGGGCCGCCAGATACTCCAGCGGCCCCTTCGCATCATGCTGTAACGCGGCATTCATGATCGACGGCAGAGCCCCGAGCGGCCCGCCGGTCGCACCGGGGTCGGTGGCGTCCGCCTCGACCAGCAATGTGGGCCGGTCACCGCGCAGCAGATCGTGAGTAAAGTTCTCGGGGATGCTGATCATAAACTGCACTTCGCCCCGTGCCAGGGCCGCGTGTGCCTCGGCCTCGGTGGCCACTTGCCGCACGAACTGGAAGTAGGTGCTGTTCCGCAGGGCGCTCAGAATGGCCCTCCCCTGGGGGCCGTGATCGGCCACGACGATAGCCGCCGACAGATGCCGCGGATCGGAATTGATGGCGTAACTGAACAGAATCAATTGAATCAGCGGGATGCCGATCATCATCGCGAACGTGACGCGATCACGACGCATCTGAATGAACTCTTTGACGACAATCGCCCACAACCGGGCGAGCGAAAAACCGGTGCCGGAAGTCATTGGGGGACGCCCTCCCGTGGTTTTTCCATCAGATGAATGAAGACGTCTTCCAGGCCGGACGGCACTTGCTTCCAGCGATACCTGTCGGTTCGATAAGGAGCAATGGCCCGCTCAAGCGCCCCGTGATCTGGACCGCTGATGTGCAGAATGCTGCCGAACGGCACCGCTTGCTCAACGCCGGGGACAGACTGCAGCTGCTCGGCCAGTTCCAGCAGATCGGGACCATCCACGGCCCACGTTGTCAGATGGCTGTTCTCGATCACTTCGGCCACGGTTCCCTGGGTCAGCAGTTTGCTGTTGGCAATAAACGCCAGGCGGTGGCAGCGTTCGGCTTCATCCATGTAGTGGGTCGCAATCAGGAAGGTCAGCCCCTGCCCTGCCAGCTGGTGGATCTCCTTCCAGAAATCGCGGCGCGCGATCGGATCGACGCCCGCGGTCGGTTCATCCAGCAGTAACAATCGCGGTTCGTGAATCAGACAGGCAGCCAAGGCCAGGCGCTGCTTCCAGCCACCCGACAACTGGCCCGCCAGTTGATCCTTGCGGGCACTGAGCCCCAGGCGGTCCAGGCTATGTTTGACGGTGCTGCGGCGATTGGGAATCGAATACATCCGCGCCACGAAGTCAAGATTCTCCTCGATGGTCAGATCTTCCCAGAAGCTGAATTTCTGGGTCATGTATCCCACTTGCCGTTTGATGGTTTCACTGTCCTTAATGACATCGTGCCCCAGGCATTGGCCGCTCCCGGCATCGGCCCGCAGCAGTCCGCACAGCATCCGAATAAATGTCGTCTTGCCGCTGCCATTAGGGCCCAGAAACCCGCAGACCTCACCCTTCCGCACCTGCAGATCGACATGATCCACAGCGGTATGTTTTCCAAACCGCTTGGTCATCCCTTTCACATCGATTGCGAATTCATCGGGCATGGGGGGAGATTTTTCTAGGATGTTTCGTGCGTGAAGAATGACGGAGGCACGTCCTTGGTCCTTGGTCCTTGGTC
>CAZQUW010000072.1:0-25685 GCA_964596215.1 uncultured Planctomicrobium sp.
GAATTA
Source organism: uncultured Planctomicrobium sp. (assembly GCA_964596215.1). Taxonomy (GTDB): domain Bacteria; phylum Planctomycetota; class Planctomycetia; order Planctomycetales; family Planctomycetaceae; genus JAKFVC01. Next base: position 7 of record CAZQUW010000072.1, read on the forward strand.
AAGTCGACCACCATGACTCCCGATCGCTATCGAATCCTTTGTGTCGCGCTATCCACGTTGTTGGTTCTGCGCATGACGTCGTTCGCATTCTCCCAGGACCCCGGCATTGATCGAACTCCGGCGGGACCGGTCAGCGTCTCGCCAGCGGCCGTCCGCCTGATTCATCACCGACAGGGGCAGTCGTTGCTCGTCACGGGACGAACGTCGGAGGGGATCTCGCTGGATTTAACCGGGGATGCGAAGTACCAGGTAGTCGACGCCACCGTCGCCGTCATCGAGAACGGTGTGGTACGCCCCTTAAAATCGGGTGAGACCAGGATCACGGTCGCCATCGCGGGCCAAACCATTGAGATTCCCGTCAAAGTCGAAATCCCGCCGGCAGAGCCACCCTACAGTTTTCGTCATGAAGTGATGCCGGTCCTGTCGAAGGCGGGGTGCAACATGGGAGCCTGCCACGGGTACTCTCTCGGTAAGGGCGGGTTCAAACTGTCGCTGCGCGGGGCCAATGCAACACAGGATCATGAAGCCATCTTTAACGACGCCTTCGGACGCCGTGTCAGTCTGCTCGATCCTGCCAAAAGCCTGCTCTTGCAAAAGCCTGTCGGTGATGTTCCCCATCGCGGCGGCACGCGTTTTTCGCGGAACAGTTTGCTGCATGAGATCGTGTTGAAATGGGTGAGCGAAGGGGCTCGGGGCGATCTCGACAACAAGGCGGAAGTGGACCATGTGAGTATCTCGCCCGAACGATTTGTCGTCGAACCCGGGATGCAGCATCGTTTGCAGTTGATCGCACACTATACCGACGGCACGACACGCGATGTCACGCGGCTGGCCATCTTCACAGTCAATACGGAGGGAGTCGCCGAAGTCGACGACAGCGGACTGGTCACTGCGGGGGGATTCGGCGAATCAGCCGTCGTGGCCCGGTTTGAACGCAAATTCGCAGCCTCACGATTGATCGTCCTGAAACGCAGCCCCGGCTTTCAGCCGACCCCGGTGCCGCAGGATCACTTCATCGATCAGCACGTGATTACCAAGCTCAATGACCTGAAAGTCCACCCCTCCGATCTGTCGACCGACGATGAATTCCTGCGTCGCATTTATCTCGATCTGATTGGCATTCAACCTACACCAGATGAACTTCGAGCTTTTCTGCTCGACACCAACCCCGCCAAGCGCGCCGCGATTATCGACGTGCTGTTTGCCCGCACGGAATTCGTCGATCACTGGTCCCTCAAATGGGGAGATCTCTTTCAAAACTCACGCACGCGCAGTAATGAGCCGGCGGTTTATGCCTTTCGGGAATGGGTCCGCAGCGGCGTGGCCGCCAACCTGCCTCTCGACGAATTCACCCGGCAACTGTTGACCAGCCGCGGCGGAGTCAGCGACCATCCGGCCAGCACATTCTTCGCGATCAGCAAGGATACAAACGAGACGTCCGAACGCGTTGCCCAGGTTTTTTGTGGCGTTCGCATGCTGTGTGCCCGGTGCCATCCCCATCCACTGGAGAATTGGACGCAAGAAGACTACTACGGCCTAAACAGCTTTTTCAATCAAGTGACGATTAAGGCCGATCCGCGATTGGCGGGACTTCAGAATGCCCGCGCTGTCGTGCTGCAACTGGCGGCCCCCTTCGCCACCAACCCGCGCACCAGCAGCCTGCAGCCGCCCCGTTACCTGGGCGGTGGCGAGCCCGGGCCGAGCAGCGACGTCGATCGCCGGATCGATTTCGCCCGCTGGCTGACAGCCAGGGACAACCCTCACTTCGCCCGCAGTCTGGCCAATCGCTTCTGGAGCTATTTCTTCCAGCGTGGAATTATCGATCCGGTCGATGACCTGCGCACAACGAACCCACCGATCAATCCCGAGTTGCTCGAAGCCCTCACCAGGGACTTCATCGAACACAACTTTGATGTGCGGCATCTGATGCGCACGATTGTGACGTCACGCACCTATCAGCGCAGCAGCGTGCCCAATGCGTCCAACATACATGACACGCTGAACTTTTCGCACGCCATCCCGCGCCGCATTCCGGCCGAGGCGTTGCTTGATTCGTTGGTGCAGGCCACGGGTGTCCGCGAGAATTTCGGCGGAGCGCCCGCAGGCTTCACTGCCGCTCAACTACCCGATGCCGATGTGACCAGCGACTTCCTGGCCCTGTTTGGAAAACCGCAACGCATGGAAGCGTGCGAGTGCGAACGCGATAACGACTCGAACATGCTGCAAGCGCTGCATCTAATCAACGGCAACTCCATCCTGCGACGGGTCACCGATCCCAGCGGTCGAGTCATGCAATTGATTAATCAGAAGCTCCCTGACGACGCCCTGGTCGAAGAGCTCTACCTGTGGTCTCTTGTCCGCCGGCCGACTCCCAAAGAACTGGAAGTCGCAAGGCAGCATTTTCAATCGTATGGCGCGGATCGAACTGCTGCCGCCCAGGATCTGATGTGGGCCATCCTCAACAGCCGGGATTTCCTGTTGTTGCATTAGCCTGTGATTGCATTAATGAAGTATTGATCGCCCCGCGAGCAACAACTCCCGCATATTTCGACAAGGCGCGAGGTTTATGCGTTTACACGCCAGCGGACAGACTACGGCTTCTTCCGGCTCGCGTGCGGTTCAACCACAATCTTGTCCATATCGAGCGGCGTCCGTGCGAGATAGACGTGGTCCAGGTAAGCCGGCTGATCGTCGGGCGAGCCGAATGAGATTCCCGTCAGATTGAAATCGCCCCAGTCGCCCACCAGATCCCGCGTGACAACCACCCATTCGCCGGGGAGTCGTTCTTCCATCCGGCGCGAGCCTCCGTGGCTGCGTTCGCCCGTCCCCGCATCGTATCGATAGGTCTGGCGTTCCTGCCGAGTCTGTTCCTCACCCCAGCGACCTTCTGTGGCGAGCTGCAGGCAGACAGGCGTCCCTTGCTGTTTCCGCCAGACAAATCGCAGGAAGCGATATTCGCCGAGCTTCGGCTGGGTTCGAATGGCGATCGGTTCTGAGAACATCAGGGTGTTGCCAACTTCACCCTGTACCACTTTCAAGGCCGCCTTGCCGGCATAGGCTTCGGAATGGCTGAGCTGAGCCGCTCCTTCGCCCTGGCGCAGCTGCGTCAGGATCTGGGGATCATCCTCGAAGATGGGCAACAAACCGGGCAAACGATCCGAGAACGATACCGAACGCCAATCAACCAGCGCCTGTGGGCCGCCAGCCATCTGGCTCACTTCTAACTGCACCTGTTGTCCGCGGTAGGCGTCAAGATTGACCATGATCGGATCGGGATCGACAGGGGAATTCCGCACCGGGATCTCGAAATCTCCCACACTCTGGCCATTCACCCGGACTTGCAAATGGGCGGGCGTCGTTCGATCCTGGAACCGGCTCGCTCCCAGCGCAAGGAACGAATTCTGCGGCCCGACTTTGAAGTCACGGGAAATCGTCAGAAACGGCACGCGTGAGGCGATTTCCGTGATAAACCGCGAATCACGTTCTTCAAATGCCTGCCAGCGGTTCTTGAACAAGAACGGTCCAGTCGCCGCGTCGGTCACGGCCCAGCCTTCCCACGGAGTCAGCTGACGCACCATTGTGGAACGCACGGCATTGGCGAGGACATTGACGTCGACACGCAATACCGGCTCCAGCCAGTCCAGCGAATCACGAATATCAAACGGATCGGCTCCCGCGGGCCGGTCAGCGGTGGCAGCATCGGCAGTCAGGACGATGCCGGGCTGCCCTGCAATGCTCAATTCGCCCGTGTCGACGACGACGGCGGAACCGATCAGCAATTCGGTCTGAAACAGCGGCTGGTTCGGATTGGAAGATGCAAAAATCTTTCCCCGCGCACATCCACCGGAACCAATACATCGATCCAGGCCGATTCGCGTGCGGAGCGTCAAAGCACCGGGGGGCAGCTTGAATTCCAATTCATGTTGAGCTTGTACGCCGAGGCCCCAGCCATATTCCTGCCCTCCCGACTGCAGCGGGCCCCCCTGGACATTACGGTCGCGCTGCCAGGTCCAGCCGCTACTGAGACCAGGCAGGTGCGAACTGCGAACTGGTTCGAGTAACGAGAGCGGAACTTCGTGCGGAGCGAAGAAACGCCGGGTCCGGATCAGGCGATGATTGACCCACAACGGGTCGAGACTCCAGGCGGGCTGGATCAAATGCCACCAGGAATTGGGATCATTCGCGTTCCCATGTGGTCGGGCCTGGAACCGCTCGACGGATCCCGTCGCCCGCAGTCCGTGCTGTGTTTCCCATTGAAACAACGGCGTGTTGGCCGCGGGACTCAGGAACGCGAGTTGTTCGACATAGGCCGTCCAGTTGTCGACCGCCGGGAGATGAATCTCGGCAACGTCGTGAAACGGAACTTCCTGGGTCGACTGTTCCAGCAACAGGAACGCCGAGTTCGCATTCCAGCGGATCGCCCGGAATGTGATCCGCCGACCATCTACATAGAAGAGATTGCCCGGCTCGTAGGTGTCGGTTAAACGTTTCTGCCAGACCACCCGCCGAACCCAGCGGGTCAGCACTCGCAGTGGGGTGACCGGCTGAACGCCCGGAAAATTCCAGGCCTGGCGCTCCAGGATCAGATGGGCCGGAACGCGATTGTACTTTGATTCCAAACCGCTGCCGGCACCGACTACGGCACCAGGCAATCGGTCGCCACCGAAGAATTCGACGAATGCTGTGGGACTCGATGAAACTTTAAGTGACGTGTCGATCACCCAGCGGGCCGGGTTGGCCTGATCGAACAGCGGCTTGTTGTTCAGAACGGGCTGCGCGTTGGTTTCATGCCAGTTGCGAAGCTCGTCGGCATTGGTGCGGGTTCCGTCGGCAAATTCGGCCTGAAAGCGTTGATCGTCGGCCTGCGCCAGCGTTGCCAGCAAAAGCCAGCAGATCACGGCAGGAATGCGAGAACGTCGGTTCATGAGCGATCTTCAGTACGGAGTATTTCCACAGTCCAGCGACGCAGGCTCTATTTTGCAGAGAACGGACGCCAAACACCACCCCGACAGGTATCGCTGATCAGTTGCTGACGTGGTCGCGAACCTTGACTCGCGTACAACTCAACTTTTCGTCAGCCATCCCGCCATGGCACTCTGTTGAATGCGAAGCAATAACCGACGCTTTATGACTTGGCCGGCGTTTCCCGGAGTAAATGCAGATTGGCAATCGTGATACCAGAAAGCATGGAGCCGATAATTCCCAGATATCCCTGGTCTGTCCCGCACAGGAACAGGTTTTCGAGATGGGTTTCGCCAGTCATCCGCTTGTGCGGCGCCCCATACACGCAACCGTTGATGTGACTGGTAAAGCGTTTTATCGTGCGCGGAGTGAAGACGTCGGTATCCAGGACATGCGGACGGAAATCGGGCGTGTGTTTTAAACCGGACTCCAGGATTCTCTGGCCCCACACTGCTTTCTCGGCAGCATAGGTGTCGTCTGGCAGATTCAACCAATAACGGTGATTGGCCAGCGCGGTAATCCGCATGCAGCCTTCTTTTAAGGGCTGTTCGTACTCGAAATTGTTCGGCGAGCAGATAATTCCACTTCGCAGATCACAGGGTTCTTCGGGGTTTTCGTAGAGAAACTCCGGAGTATCGTTGTAGAAGATGATGGTATCGTGATGGCCCAGGTCAGCCGGTTGCTTATCCATCACGAAGATTGTTTCGACGAACGAAATATCTCCGGGTTCGGTGCCGGGCCCGTTGATTGTTTCATCTGGAGTTTCAGGGCCGCACATCCGCAGGGTTTCCGCCAGGCCGGCCGACGAGACCACGTTGCGTGCTTCCATGAACTCACCACTTTCCAGGATGACCCCCGTGGTCCGAGTTCCATCGGAGACAATCTGCTTGACGCCAGCGCGAAGTTTCAGCTCCCCGCCACATTCGCGGTACTTCCGAATGACATTCTTCATGATCAACCGCACGCCGTCGTAGGGGCGGCCGAAGCCCTGCTCGAAGATACTCTTGAACATCACCACGAACTGGTTGAAATCCATGTCGCGCGGCACGGCACTGCCGTAAAACATGAGCGGGCAAAACAGCATATCGATCAGCAACCGGTCGCTGAGGATCTCACCCAGCACCTGGCGGGCCGAGGCCTGGGACTGCAGCAGGTTCAACTCGTCGTGGGCATCGATGCGCTCGACCAGCTTGCGGAAATTCTCGCGCTGTGCGGGAAAGGCTGCACCGACCTGCTCTTCGAACAACGCAAAATCGTTCGTAAATTTCAGTTCGACGCCCGGGAAAATGATACGTGATTGCGTTTGCGGACAGAGATCGAAGTCGTCCCATCGCAGGCGCAGCTGTCGCAGTAACTTACTGAGCGGCCCGGTCTTGGTTCCAGGCTTCGCGTAATTCGTGACCGCATGCAGGCCGACGTCGTAATCGCGATGCCGGAGGCGATAGAACGAATTCAATCCACCAATGGTGTAGTGCCGCTCAAGAATGCAGACCTTTTGACCAAAGTAGGCCAGACGAATGCCTGCGGCCAGGCCAGACAGCCCGGCACCAATAATCAACGTATCGTACATGCGGAAAATTGCGCCAGGTGAATTGCCGCTGTGGCCCGTGGGAGGGCTCACGAGCCAGCGAAGTTGCGGGATGGATCCAAGTCTCGATTATTGTAGCAACGGGGAAACGGCGCTCAATTCACAATCTGCGGCCGTCGTTTTCACGAGCGTTTTTCTAGCTTCCAGCAGAATTGAGCGGATCTTGCAGAGCCTCCTGTACTTCCCGTAGATCTCTTCCGAGCGTCTTCCCCAGGAATCAGGCGTAGCTGATGCGTGAAAGTCCCCCCCTCGCGCTGCTAAGATATTGCCGCCTGCCTGATATGCGCTCACTCGCCTGGAAACATCTGGACTTTCATCACAGAACGTTAAGGACTGAAGATGCTACGAGCCCTATGGCTGTCGATAGTGCTGATTTGCGGTTCGTGGATCGTGTCGCAAGTGCCGGCGGCAGATCCCCCCCAGGACACTCCCGATAAGGACTTCTCGGCAGAACTCCCGAAGATCCCCGGGAAATCTCCCGCGGACTCGCTGAAAGCGATGCGGTTGAAGACCGGCTTTCATGCCGAAATCGTCGCCGCGGAACCGCTGATTCGGTCGCCAATGGGCATGGATTTTGACGAATTCGGCCGTGCATTTGTCGTGGAATTGCCCGAGTACAACCAATACGGCAGTCAGAAGCCGCACGGCAAGGGTTCAATCAAGCTGTTGGAAGACACTGATGGCGACGGGCAGTACGACAAGGCAACTCCGTTTGTTGAGGATCTCAACTACCCGACCGGCGTAGCATGCTGGGATGGCGGAATTCTCGTCGGTGCCGCCCCCGACATCTTTTTCTGCAAGGACACCAACGGGGACGGCAAGGCGGATGTTCGCCGCAAGCTGTTTACGGGATTCGGGCAGGACAAAGCGGGCGAAGGGATGCTGAATTCGTTCCGCTGGCGGTTTGATAATCAATTTCATATTCCGACCGGTCTGGATGGGGGGGAAATTGTCCCTGTCGCCGACCCCGCAGTCCCAGGTGCTGCGGAAGTGAAACCGATCAACGTTCGCGGACAACATCTGCTGCTGGAACCGCGAGGCATGGCGCTGACGGCTACCAGCGGTGGCGGTCAACACGGGATGAGTCTCGACGATTGGAATCTGCGCGGATTCGTATGCGGCAACAGCGAGCCGGTCCATTTGATTATGTATGACGGACGGTACCTTGCGCGAAATCCATATCTGCAGGCTCCCGCGGCGGCGATTAACATCGCTCCGGAGGGCAAGTTCACCAAGCTGATGCGGATCAGCGGACTGGAGCCCTGGCGCGTCTTGCGGACGCGTTTACGCAGTAAGGGTGTCATTCCGGGCTCGGATGAAGGGGGCGCGCCGTCGGGCTTCTTCACGGGAGCCACCGGCATTACCGTCTACCGTGGCGATGCCTGGCCAGCAGAATATCGCGGTCAGGTGTTTGTCGGCGAGGTCGCGAATAATCTGGTCTACCGTGCTCAACTGAAGCCGGCGGGCGTGGGGCTAACCGCACATCGAGCGGATCCGGAAGCGGAATTTCTGGCGTCGACCGATAACTGGTTCCGCCCAGTCCAGTTTGCGAATGCCCCCGATGGAACGCTGTACGTCATCGATATGTATCGCGAATTGATCGAAGGTGCGGCGTTTCTGGCACCGCAGATCTTGAAGCATATGGACGTCAGCGCGGGCATCGACAAAGGCCGCATCTACCGGATTGCGCCTGACGGATTCAAATCCAGGCCCACGCCACGACTGGGTGATCTGCCCACGGTGGAACTGGTCAAGTTGTTCGAACATCCCAATGCCTGGCACCGCGATACGGCCTCACGCTTGATTTACCAGCGCCAGGACCGGGCTGCCGTGGCCCCGCTAAAAGTGCTGGCCGAAACGTCGACTTCGCCATTGACGAGAATCATGTCGCTCTATTCCTTGCAAGGCTTGTCGGCACTGGAACCATCACTGGTGGTCAATGTCTTGAAGGCGACTGACCCGCAAGCGCGCGAGCATGCCTTGAAGCTGTCCGAGTCATTTGTTGATCAGCCTGACGTGCGCGAAGCGGTGCCTTCCCTGGCTGACGATGCCGAACTGCGCGTTCGATATCAGGCGGCATTTACCCTGGGGGCATTCTCGGGCGAAGTCGCGACCCGCGCACTCGCCAGGCTGGCTGTCAGAGATGGGGCCGATTCGTGGATGCAGATGGCCATTCTCAGTTCGATTGGCAATCGGCGCGGCGAATTCCTCGCGACATTATTGCGGGACCGGGAGGGGCTCAAGGGAGCGCATGTTCGCAGCTTGCTGGGCACAGTGGCTTCGCAGATCGGTTCCGCCAACGCGAAGAACGACCTGGCGATCTTCTTGCAGCAGTTGGAAACCTTGTCGACCGATGCCGCCGACAAGGCTCTGGCTGCGGAACTCATCAAAAACCTCGTCAGCAAGCAACCGTCGATCCGTGAACTGTTAAGCGGTGCGGCGGGAGGCAAGGCCAAGGAATTGATTGCAGCCATGATCCGTGACGCCCAGGCGGTGGCGCGGAACGCAGAGAAGGCCCCCGCCGATCGCGCGGCTGCTGTCCGGACCCTGGCAACCGCACCCTTCGCAGACAATAAAGAGCTGTTCGCCGAACTGCTGCAATCGCGGCAGCCGCAACCGGTCCAGGCAGCAGCACTGGAAACTCTGGCACGCTTCGACAGCCCGGAAGTACCGCCACTGATCGTCGAGGTCTGGTCATCACAAACTCCGCAACTGCGGTCGACGTCGGTAGAGACTTTGTTCTCACGCCCGCAGTGGATCAGTCTGTTTCTGGATGCGGTGGAGAAGGAATTGATCGCCCGGGCGGATCTCGATCCAGCCCGCATCTCGCTGCTGCAAAAACATCAGGAGGAGACGATCCGGACCCGAGCTACCAAATTATTCGCCGGGGCAGGCCTGGCCCGCCGCCAGGAAGTCGTCGATGCCTACCAGAAAGTGCTGGAACTCAAGGGGGATGTGGACCGCGGACGCACGCTCTTCCGCAAGACGTGTGCAGCGTGTCACAAGCTGGAAGGTTTCGGGGAATCGATCGGTGCCGATCTGAATGCCATTCGGGATCGCGGGAATGCCGCTGTACTGCTGAATGTGCTCGACCCGAATCGCGAAGTCAAACCGCAGTTTCTCAGCTATGTCGTCGTGCTCGACAGCGGCCGCACCGTGACGGGAATGATCGCGGCCGAGACTGCCAACAGCCTCACGCTGCGGCGCGCCGACAACACGACCGAAACGATTCTGCGCGTGAACATTGAGGAACTGAAGAGCACGGGAATTTCCTTCATGCCGGAAGGTCTGGAGAAGCAAATCGATGTGCCCGCCATGGCCGAGATTCTCGCGTACATGAATTCGATCAAGTAATCGAAGAGAGGCGTGGCTGCGATCTTGGAAAATTTGCCGACTCAGGAATTCTTGCAGGACAATCTGCTGGCGGCCAATTTCGAAAAATCGCAGACCCGGTCCGCGGCCTGGATCTTTCCATAAGCCCAACTATTTGAGTCGGCAGCATCGCGCAGAGACCCGACTCGGAGAGGGATGCTACGTGGCAGGTGTTCAAAAAAATCCCAAGACTCGGTTGAAGTTTTGACGACTGCAAACGAATAATTCCTTGATCGGCGGGGAGCGGCACTTCAAATACGTTCACATCCCCGATCTCGATTGCCATCTTGAATCGACACTCACTTCATATAGCTAAAGGGAAGAAGCTCATGGCAGCGGCGAAAAGCAAGGGAGGCAAGAGCAGTCAGGCAGCCACACACGGAGATCGGGCGATGCTCACCAATGCTCTGGGGCAGATTGAAAAGGCCTTCGGCGAAGGCTCGATTATGAAGTTGAGTGACAATTCGCACACCGGCGGAATCCCCGGGATTCGCACCGGGGCCTTGTCGCTCGACATGGCCTTAGGAGGCAACGGTTTTCCCCGCGGACGAATCATCGAGCTCTTCGGGCCTGAATCCAGCGGCAAGACGACTTTGGCCCTGCACGTGATTGCGAATGCACAGAAAGAGGGCGGGATCGCAGCCTTTATCGATGCCGAGCACGCGCTGGATCCCAGTTGGGCCAAGCGGATCGGCGTGAACCTGGAAGACTTGCTCGTCAGCCAGCCTTCCTATGGCGAAGAAGCGTTGCAGATTGCCGAAATGCTGATCAAGTCCAACGCGGTCGATCTGGTCGTAGTCGACTCGGTGGCGGCCCTAGTGCCCAAGGCTGAACTCGACGGCGACATCGGTGACACCCATGTGGGCCTGCAGGCGCGGATGATGAGCCAGGCGATGCGTAAGCTGACCGGCTGTATTTCCAAGTCAAAAACCTGCGTGATCTTCATCAATCAGATTCGTGAAAAGATCGGCGTGATGTTCGGCAGCCCGGAGACGACTCCCGGTGGTCGGGCCCTGAAATTCTACAGTTCCTGCCGTTGCGATGTTCGCAAGATTGCCACCTTGAAAGAAGGCGAAACCGTCACCGGCATGCGCATGCGGTGCAAGATCGTTAAGAACAAGGTTGCCCCGCCGTTCCGGATTGCGGAATTCGACATGCTCTCGACGTGTGGCATCAGCCGCGAATCCGACATTCTGGACCTCGCCATCGCCGACCAGATTATTGACAAGAGCGGTACCTGGTTGAGCTACGGCACCATTAAATTGGGCCAGGGCCGAGAAAAAGCCCGCCTGTTCTTACTCGACAACCCCGACATCACTCAGGAACTGACCGACAAGATTATTGCCCATCACAGCGAAAATCCTGGGGCATTCGTGGCCGCTGCCGGCGAAGAATAATTTTTGCGGCCATCTGGACCCAGAGGGGCCAATCCCTGCACGGGCACGTGGCGAGCCGGGTGTCGTACGCCCGGCTTTTGCCATTCCCAGTGCGTTACCTGGCACTTCAGAATGCCGGGGCAGAGACGCGGAAGTCAATTCAACAAACTACTGCGAACAAGCAGCAACTGCTGGCTATGTAATCGGTTGCAGTCTGCACCTGAGTGTTTTGATAACCAATTTCGTAAACCCTGCGGTTGCTTCACGATTCGCTGGCTCCTTGTAAGCAGGGTGGCCGATATAGAACGCCATCGTCGCGGCGATCCAGGTCGGCAGATTCTGTCGTAAAGTTCGTCCAAGACAAGCGCAACGACTTCCTTGACACCGCATCCCAGCTTCGCGTAGGATGCGGTTCGTTGTGGCGGAACGACTTGCTGGAGTCGGACTTTAGGTCAGAGACTCAGGGCTCGTTGTTCCGCATCAGTTATTTATAGGGTCGATGTTTCGCGGTAAGAGCAAATGGCCGTACCTAAGCGTAGACAATCTGTATCACGGACGGCAAAACGGCGTAGCCACCACGCCAAGAAGCCGATTCAGCTGCAATACTGCCCGCAATGCGGCACTGCAGTTCCCACTCACTTGGTGTGCCCGACTTGCGGTTCCTATCAGGGACGCACGGTCGTGGAAACGAAGCAAGAGTAACGTCTTATGCGGATCGCATTGGATGCGATGGGGGGCGATTACGGCCCTGATCCCAACGTTGCCGGCGCGCTCGATGCACTCCAGGTTCTCCCGGAGCTGCACGTCTCGCTGGTGGGGGACGCTGCGCGTCTCGAACGGATGCTTGCTGACGCCGGCTACTCCGGCAGCTCAATCCAAGTCGTACCAGCCGAGAGCTGGATTACGATGGAAGAAAAGGCTGCGGAAGCTGTACGTAAGAAGCCCAATAACTCGCTCAATATCTGCTGGCAGTTGATGGCCGATAAGGCCGTTGATGCCGTCGTGAGCGCAGGGCATACAGGCGCCGTCGTGGCTGCGGGATTACGGACGAAACTCTTCCTGGCAGGCGTCAAACGCCCCGGGATTGCGGTTGCGCTCCCCACGTTGCGTGGCACTTCCGTGCTGATGGACGTCGGCGCGAATCCGCAGGCACGTTCCGAGCATCTCTACCAATACGGTGTGATGGGCGCCATCTACGCACGAGAAATCTTGGGGATTGCCAAGCCGCGCGTGGGGTTGATGAACATCGGCAGCGAAGACGGTAAGGGCACGGATCTCGTTCGCGAGGCCCATGGGTACCTTGCTGCGAGCCATCTTCAGGAACAGTACATCGGCAATGTCGAAGGCCGCGGCATTTACTATGGCGACGCAGATGTCATCATCTGTGAAGGCTTTGTCGGCAATGTCGTACTGAAGGCCAGCGAAGCCATGGCCGACATGCTGATGCGTACCGCGTCCAAGCATGTGCTGTCCAAGCTATCGGTGGAACGTGATATCGCCGCAAATGCGTTTCACAGCCTCAGCCAGCAATTTGCGTATAGCGAATCAGGCGGAGCGCCGCTGTTGGGCATTGATGGCATCTGCATGATCTGCCACGGTTCGAGCGACAAGCGGGCGATCACGAATGCATTGCGATCCGCGGCGAAGTTCAAAGATCGTAATATCAACGAGCAAATCGTGAACGAGCTGGCTCTGGCGCCGGTGCAGTAGATCGTTGAACATCCGCGACCCGAACGCTTTGGTCGTGGTGATTTCGGAATGAATGACTGTTGTTGGTCGATTCACCGGTCACTTCGTTCGCGTTCGATCACGGTGTGATCAACGACGCTCATCACGCGACGTCCAGGAGTTGAATCTTGGCGATGCCGTCGACGTATTTGTCCCCTTTCGGCTTGCCGTTGCCATTGGCTGCCACCACGCCAACGACCGCCAGCCGCGTCCCGTTCGGATGCAGGCTCAGGCTCCGCAAGTTGGGCAAATCCTTGCTCAAATAGAACGGCTTCGGTTCGCCAATCCGCCAGAACCACAGATGACCGGTCCCCGGCATGGCGCAGGTTGTCGCCATGACGAACCCGGCCGGATGATAGGCGGCGTCGTAGATGAACCCGTGATTTTTGTCTTCGTGCTCGAGTTCGTGGGTGATCTTGCCCGCCTCCCAGTCAATGACCAGCAATAAGGGAGCCCCCACTGCAAACCCGCCGGTGGGCGCTTTGATGCCGCCGCAGAGCAACTGTTTGCCGGTGCTGTCAAAGTTCAAATGACGAGCCCCGCCGCTATCTTGAATCCGATCCAGGGTATACAGCATCGGTGCTTCAATCTGCCGGACGACTTGCCTGGTTGCCAGGTCCCAATGTCGAATTGTGCCTTTCAAATCGCCCGTCGCGAGTGATTTCCCATCGGGATGAAAGGCCACGCTGAAGACTTCCAGCGGATGCGGACCAAACTCACTGATGAGCTTGCCGTCGGTCATGGCGTAGAGTTTCACCGACGCATCATGCCCCGCGACGGCCACGGTCTGACCATCGGGGCTGACGGCAATGCTGCGAATCCAGCCCCCCAGTGCCTGCTCCAGATTCCAAACAGGCTGCGGCTTCTCGGCAGCATATTTCCAGGCAATTAACCGGCCCCAGGAATCCGCTGTCAGGAGATGCTCGCGAACAAATGCGATGCGTTGCGTCCAACCGTGATGACCACTCAGAGGCTCTAACAGCTTGGGATCTTCGGTGGAAACATCCCATCGATGGATCAGCGCATCGTAGCCGGCCGCGAACAAAAACTTTCCGCACGGACTGTAGCGGGCCGTCCAGAGCTGACGATTGTGCTCGAGCGTCTTCACGATCTTGGCGGTCATATCGGCCATGGCGGGTCTCTTAAAGAGTCGAACAAGATTTCTTGGTGAGCCCGGCGGCGTAAGCCCCGGGGTAGGGGAGCGACTTGGATTGCCGTTGGGTGTTAAAAAACGTTGCCCTTACGCGAGGACTTCCTTAATCGGCCCCATACCATCGTGCGCAATCGGGAGCGGCTGGCCATGATTGTCGTACTCGACCTGGCTAGGATCGATCCCCAGTGCCTTAAACCACGTGTGGAAAAAGTGACCGATATCGTACGGTTCTGTCGCCACCACGTCGCCACGGTCACTGGTTGCGCCGATCGCTACGCCACGTTTTAAGCCGCAGCCCGCCATGGCGATGGACCAGGCTTCCGGCCAGTGATCCCGGCCGACGTGGGAATTAATCTTTGGTGTTCGGCCAAATTCGCTCAGGGCAATCACGAGTGTATTCTCGAGCATGCCACGTTCTGACAAGTCTTCCAGCAACGCGGCGAAGGCCTGGTCAAATTTTCCGATCAGACTCTGGCTGGCGTTGAAGTTATCGCCGTGACTGTCCCAACCGTAGGAATTGACCTTCACAAATCGCACACCGCTTTCCAGCAGACGCCGCCCCAGGAGCATATGCCGCCCCAGATCGTGCCGGCCGTAGCGGTCGCGATCGCGGTCCGAGACCTTGCTCTCGTCAAACAAATCGCTGCGGCGTGAGAGCTCCCGTGCCACGTCGTAGACATAGCTGTTCGCTTCAGAATTCGCCTTGCGATGCTTCGCCGCATAGCGCGCATTCAACTTCTTGCGGAACTCATTGCGAAGTTCGTCTTCAGCCGAAGTAATCGATCCCGGCAGCAACAAGCTTTCTGGAGGTTTACCATCTCCCAGTGCCAACGAACCGTACTTGGCTCCCAGGAAACCACCATCCCCGGGAATGAAGCCGCCGCTGCCCGGCTTCACCCACATGTATGGCGGCAAACCACCCGGACACGGTCCCAGCAACTTCGACACGGCGCCGCCGAAAAACGGATAGTCGACGCCGCGATTTTTCGGGTCGCCACGCTGGATGCGGGCCACGCCTGCAGAATGACTGTTGTCCTGCGTACAGGCACTCCGCACCACCGCAACATGGTGCATCTGCCGGGCAGTGTGCCGCAACAGCTCGGACACTCGGATATCCGGCACCGAGGTCGGAATTGCGCGAAACGGGCCGCCGAATTCTGTATTCGGCTTAGGATCCCAGCTTTCGAGCTGACTCATGCCCCCATCGAGCCAGATAAAAATGACCTGCTTATCTCGCTTCTTCAGATCCTCAGCGACGGCCGGCTGGACCAGGCCACCGAATGAACCGAGCGTGGCCGCCGCGGCCGAAGCCCCGACACCACCCAGGAACTGGCGCCGCGACAGGGAGTGCTCAAACGGTTTACAGAGTGGATGGTGTGACATGGTGGGATCAACTTCAGGAAAGGCAGTTTACTAACTCATTGAGCCGAGCCGCGGATTCGAGGGATCAACATCAGTGGTTGATCGAAAACTCCGTGGAGGCCACCAGGGCCCAGGCGAGATAGCGTACCGCATCAGCCTTCTGCTTTCCGGGCACCGTACTCGTGTATTGCCCGAGAAATTTCGCGACTTCAGCACGCTCTTCTTCAGTCGGGCGGCGAATCAGAACTGTCAGATACAATTCGTCAGCCAGCTGGTTGAGATCGTCAATCCTCGCCAACCGATCGGTGAGACTTCCTGGCCGCACCTCAAACAATTTTTGAAACGCTTCATCATTCAACAATGTGAGGGCTTCCTGGACGGTCGTATTGTAGTTGTCTTCCGGTTCCTTGGGCGGGTTGGCGAACGCTTTCAGGGCCTTCGGTCTCAAGGGAGTCATGGCTGCCACAAGCTTGGCTTCGTCCCTGGTTTCAGCTGGATCGCCGGTGGCGATGAACATGCTGCGCAAGATTTGTTCAGCTGACAATCGCCGCTCGAGGGCCACTGCAAACAGGTCATCCGCGGGAGGCTCAGTCCCTGCAATTTCACTCGAACGGGCATATGTGTTCGATAACGCGAGTTCACGAAGCAGCCATTTCACATCAAACTTCTGCGCGACAAATTCTCGCGACATCAGCTCCAGCAACTCGGGATGGGACGGCGGATTGCCTGCGTGCTGCAAATCGAGGGGATGGACGAGACCGCGTCCCATCATGATGAACCAGAACCGATTGACCGCATTCTGCACAAACAGCTTGTTGTCGGGCGCGGGCAGGGCGGTGGCCACTAAAGCCAGCGCACTGCCGGTGGCTGGCGGAACGTCAAATTCGGTGCCAAATGGAATCCGCGGCCCGGTCGCCTTCTTCGTGCCTTCGAAGACCGAGGAAAACTCCAGCTTCGTGGTTGCGGGCTTCTCGGTGATGGCCGGGAAATCGCCTCCCTTAATCGAGGTATTCGCGAAGACGGTCAGCAGCCCCTGGAAGTCGACCTGCTTATAATCACCGATAAACAAGTGGTCGTGACATTGGGCGCACTGCAGATCGACACCCATAAACAGCCTGCCGACATCCCGGGTCAGTCCGGGGTAATCAGTTGTCTCTTGCCCGTTCTTATCCAACCGCTTGGTGTGGAAGAAAGCGGCACCGCGCTTATTGGCATCATCGGCCGCGGGGTGCAGGATCTCGCGAGTCAACTGGTCCCACGCCTTGTTTGACTCGAACGAAACCCGCAAAAACTTGGACCATTCAGGATTGTCGCCGCGGCGTTCCATGAAAATGACATGAAACAATTCTTCCATGCGACGCGGGTACTCAGGACCCGCCAGCAGTTCGTCAATCAGCTTCGTCCGCTTATCCGCCGCAGAATCGCTGAGAAACTTTTGCGTCTCTTCCAGGCGTGGAATTCGGCCGGCGAGATCAAAATAGGCCCGGCGCAGGAACGTCGCATCGTCACAAGCACCTGCCAGAGGCGTCGCGCTGGCCTTGGCCAGGATCAGCCGATCGATCTCCTCGTGCAAGGATGCAGCCTGCAATGACGGCGCAGCGAGTAGAAAAATCGCCGCAAATCCTACCCAGGTAGCCCGCATGGTCATATTGGTCCCTCGCTGAGAAACATTATTACCCATCAGTAATTGCCGCGGCGAGGGAAAAGTGCACGCACATTTTGATGCTTTTTTCAAAATTTTCAGAAATCGGTCGGAAAGGGATATGAGGTCACAACTTAGAATTGGACCTTCGGGAAAGAATTCCAGCCATTCGCTGAGAATCCGGCGTTCGCGCAGCCTCTGTCGCAAGCGACTCAGGCGGGCTCGCAGAACGCGGGAATCTAATCCCAGTATTGCCGCCACTTCGATCGTACTGTGACCCGCCAGCCGCAATTCCATTGCCTGACGGTCTGTGCCGTCGAGTCCCTGCAGCAGTGTTCTGCATCTAATGAATACCCCACGGCTCTGTATTTGAAGTACAAGCAGGCTTGCCCCCGCAGCACGTGCTGAACGGTCGGGCCTGGGGACGCGTCCCCACAAGGCCAATCGCGTACATTCGGAATCAGCCATGCCTGACGGGATCGCGATGCGACTGCGCCAGGCGTGCGCGGAGGCTGATCACGCTCTCCGAACCGGCCGGGACTGTCGGGCTGAAGAGTTTTTTTGCTGCCGCGCCGGAACTGGAAACGCAGGCCGTTGGCTGGTAGACCGGGTGCCCGAACTCGCCATAATTCCTCACACCTGAAATAATTGGGCTGGCGGCATGGGCCAACTTGAAGTCTTCCTGATGCGAATGTGCGAGACCTGGCATGTGTGCCCGATTTAATTTGCGAACCAATCCCTACACGATTGCCGAGATCTTCGGACTGCTGCGCGAACCCCACTGGTCGAGCCGCTATAACATTGCGCCGACTCAACAAGTTCTGGTCATTCGACTCAATTCGGACGGCGAGCGTTCGGGCGACCTGTTGCGCTGGGGGCTGATTCCGTCCTGGGCCGAAGATGCTGGAATCGGCAGCAAGATGATCAATGCACGGGCCGAGAGCCTGGCCACGAAGCCCGCGTTTCGTGACGCGTTCAAGAAGCGACGATGCGTGATTCCGGTCAGCGGCTTTTACGAATGGCAACCCATTACCAGCCGCATGACGCAACCCTGGCATATTCACCACCGCAATGACGAATTGCTGGCTTTTGCTGGCATCTGGGAAACCTGGAAAGACGACGACGGCGCTGATCTCGAAACCTGCTCGATTGTGACGACTGTGCCGAACCCGTTCATGGCTGAGGTCCACGACCGGATGCCCGTCATTTTACCGGCGGCCGCGCGGCACATGTGGCTGGACCCGAAGCTGCAGGATCCACAGGTCCTGCAGGGGCTGTTAGTGCCGTTCGCTGAAGACAGTTTGATTCGCGAACCGATTGGCGCACTGATCAATAGCCCTCGAAACGATTCCGAGGCCTGTATCAAGCCAGTGAAATTGAGTCGCGGGTTGTTTGATTAGAGATTGGTCCCTCCCGAGCAAACGCTCAGGTAACAGCCGAACGCTCGTCGACCAGGTGCCTCAGGCCTGATTGCTGGCCTTCCACAAGTTCAAGGTGAGATGGACCTGTCCCTGGTGATGGGCTTCGTGCCAGGCCAGCAATTGCAGAATCTGTGCAATATTCAACCCGCGCTCCTTCATTGCCGGCGGGATGATACTGAGGTCGCTGTCCTGGAAGGTGCTGACAGTCTGCAGCAAATGAGTCCGGCTGGCATCCAGAACATCACGCACGCGATCGAGCGTCGGAATGTTATCGTCAGGCGTGCTGCCACCCCTGAAGCGGGGGACCAGTTCGGCATACCCAGGTGCCGTACCAATCAGCCGCTCTGTCGCGAATAATTCTTCAGTGATGCCAATGTGGACCAGTTGCCAGGCGATATGAGCCCGCCCCGGTCCTGGCCGCCACCCCAGGACCAGTTGGGGATTCGGCAACTTGGCGATCTCGTCCAACTTGGCGACCGTCTTGGTGCGGTTCATTTCCCATTGCGAGAGACAGGTCTCGATGAAGCTCATGCTGTGATCCTTGTACGAATGAAGTGGCGGCGGGCTCACCCTGATTCTTGAATCCTGAACGCCACTTTGCAAGTCGTTCGACTGACTGCGAGCGAAAAATGAACCCCTGATGAATTGTTAAATCCAATTCCAGCTCGGCATAGATCGTGCATCCGATATTTTAATCTGCCCGCATCCCGATACCGGAGCGGAGCGACTCCTGCGGATGCAAGCAATTCTGAATCTCGTTACACTCTGCGGGCTGGCTGGCGAAATTGCGACTTACTTGTGCCGCGCTCAACACAAGATTTACAACAGGAGAACCAGATGCGGAACGTGATGACATTGATCCTCGGTGGAGGCAAAGGCACGCGACTTTATCCGCTTACCAAGCACCGCTCCAAGCCAGCCGTGCCGCTCGCCGGCAAATACCGGCTGATCGATATCCCGATTTCGAACTGTCTTAACAGCGGTCTGAACCGCATCTATTTACTGACTCAGTTCAACTCGGTCAGTCTCCATCGCCACATTCGCGACACCTACAATTTTGACTCGTTTCATCGCGGTTTCGTCGAGATTCTGGCGGCCCAGCAGACATTTGAAGGGACGAACTGGTACGAAGGAACTGCCGACGCCGTCCGTAAAAATATTCGATACGTGCAGCAGCCGGGAATCGAGCATGTCCTGATTCTTTCGGGGGACCAGCTGTACCGCATGAATTATGGCGAGATGCTCGATACGCACATCAAATCCGGAGCGGATGTCACAATTGGCTCGGTGCCTGTCACACGGGATCAAGCCGCGGGGTTTGGCATTCTTCGCTCGGACAACACCGGACGTGTCACGGGCTTCCTGGAGAAGCCGCAGACCGACGATGAAATTGACATGGTGAAAACGGAACCATCGTGGATCGATGCCCACGGAATCCAAAGCCGTGGTCGTGATTGCCTGGCCAGCATGGGGATTTACGTCTTCAAACGCGATACGTTACTGGACGTCCTGACCAAGACCGAGTACCAGGATTTCGGCAAAGAAATCTTCCCGGCCTCAATCCGCACTCGAAAAGTTCAAGTCCATTTATTCGACGGGTACTGGGAGGACATCGGTACGATCAAGGCGTTTTATGATGCCAATCTCGATCTGGCCAAGCCCAATCCACCGTTCCAGCTGGTGTCTGCGGATGCGCCGATCTATTCGCGCCCGCGGTACCTGAGCCCTACGCTGGTGGCGGGGGCAACGATCAAGCACAGCCTGATTGCCGACGGTTGTACGATTGGTGAAGGGACCGTGATTGAGAATAGCATTGTCGGCTTGCGTTGCCCGATCGGCAAGAACGTCACGATCCGCAATTCCATCCTGATGGGGTGCGACTTCTATCAATCGGCGGCAGATGTAGCGGCCGATCGTGCCGCCCAGCGACCGTTGCTGGGGATTGGTGACAACGTCGTGATCGATGGCGCGATCGTCGACAAGAACTGCCGAGTCGGGTCGGGTTCACGAATCATCAACGAAACGGGGATCCAGGACAGTCCCGAGACCCCTGAAGCGATGATTTGCGATGGAATCGTCGTGATTCCGAAGGATTCAACGCTGCCGAATGGGTGGTCGTTCAAGTTGTAATCGCGGCTGTTTCGGGCGGATGGTGCGGCCCGCCTTTGTGGCTGGCCATCCGTGTCGTTGCCTCGGGCCTGGGTTCGCCCTGCGTCCCGAACTTCGCGCCACGCAAGACGTAACTGTGATTTTCGCCCCGGTTTTCAAGCCCGTAGCTGGCCCAACGCTGCGCGAGGCTTCAGAACTGCGTCCGGCGGGCTATTGCTGGCTCTGTGGGGCCTGGATACCCGGCCCGCTCATCGGGTGGTCAAAAGCAAAAGCCCGGCCTCAACACCATGAGACCGGGCTTTGCACTGACACTGAAATGCTTCGGTGACGATCGTCTTAGTTCGGCAATTTCTCCAGCACCGTGTACTCGTCCATCGAGATGGTCGTTTCCTCGGCGGGTGTGCCGTCCTTCCACAGCAGGATCACATCCTGAAACGCCTTGTCGTCAACGTTGCGGTCCACATGCAGACCGTTCCGTCGACGCTCGGTCCGCTGCACGCGGCCCGACGTTTTCTTGTACCAAATCTTCAGTCCCACTTTGATCCGCTGAGTGATCTCAATGTGATCATTCGGACGCAGCTCTTCAAACCGCAATTGGCTCTGGGTGGCTGGCATATTCTAGTACTCTAGGACATCCTGGGCAGTTTAACCTGCCGCTCAACCGTGAGCGGCAGGGGAAGTTCAATTCGGTGCGAAAAGTAACAGGGGAGAAAGAGCGTCGGTATCAGTACTGGACTACGAGACTTCGTCTCACATCCTTGCTCCCAATACTCAGCTTCTCACACTGTTACGCTGCAACGCGTCAATCGCGATAACGATTAATATTCCTTGGCCTTGATCCAGGTCATCATGCGGCGGAGTTCCTTACCAACTTGTTCCAGCTGGTGAGTCCGCTCGTTGCGACGAATCGCTTGAAAACTGGCCTGGTTGGCCTTGTTCTCGAGGATCCAGTCGCGGGCGAATTGGCCGTTCTGGATTTCCTTGAGAATCTTCTTCATTTCGAGCTTGGTCTGATCGGTGACAATCCGCGGGCCACGGGTGTAATCACCGTATTCTGCAGTGTTCGAGACGCTGTACCGCATGTAGTTGAGACCGCCCTGGTAGAACAGGTCGACGATCAACTTCAATTCGTGCATGCACTCGAAGTAGGCCATTTCGGGCTGATAACCGGCTTCGACGAGAACCTCAAAGGCAGTCTTCACCAGGGCACTGACGCCGCCGCACAGGACGACTTGTTCGCCGAACAAGTCGGTTTCGGTTTCTTCGGCGATCGTGGTTTCGATCACACCGCCGCGGGTTCCGCCGATGCCCTTGGCATAGGCCAGCGCCAGCTGACGTGAGCTGTCCGATGCACCGGGATAGAGAGCGATCAAGCTGGGGACACCGCCACCCTTTTCGTATTCGCTGCGGACCAGATGGCCGGGGCCCTTGGGGGCGACCAGCGCGGCGTCAACGCCAGCGGGGGGCACAACCTGACCGAAGTGAATATTGAAGCCGTGCGAGCACAGCAGCAGATCGCCCTTCTGCAGATTCGGCCTGATTTCCGACACGAACAAGTCACGCTGGACTTCGTCCGGCACCAGAATGTTGATCAGATCAGCGGCCTTAGTGGCGTCGGCGGCCGACATCGGCTTGAAACCATGGCTGATGGCCAAGTCATAATTGGCACCACCGGGACGCTGCCCGATAATGACATTGCAGCCGCTGTCACGCAGGTTCTGGGCTTGAGCGTGCCCCTGGCTGCCGTAGCCAATGATGGCAATCACTTTGTTCTTGAGCAGCGACAGGTCGGCGTCATCGTCGTAGTAAATCTTGGCAGCCATGAACGATTCTCAGTCTGATGGTAAAAAAGGGTGAGCGGGAAACTGTTCGTAGATTTGGGGCAGTAAATTTCCGGTTCGCTAATTTGAGTACCGATTGTATCGAGATCGCAAATTAAGGAAAGCAACCCACCCCATCGAAATAGAGCGGGGTCGTCAATCTCTGCAAAACAACCTGACCTCATCGTATTTTCCTCTCCGTGCTCTCCGAGTCTCTGTGGTGAAATAATTTTTGCACCACAGAGACTCGGAAAACACGGAGAGATCAAAAATTCAACTCAATCAACTGTTGCTTGATTGATCAGGTCTGTTTAAACATGGACCTGATTCTCGGCGTCGCTGAGATCTTCTTCGTATTCAATTTGATGCGAAGGAGCTCCCGAGCGGACCAGGGCGACGCGACCGGTACGGACCAATTCGATAATGCCGAATGGACGTAACGCGTCAATAAAGGCCTCGATCTTGCGTTCTTGACCAGAGATTTCGGCCATCAAGTGGTCAGGTCCGACATCGACGATCTTCGCGCGAAAGATATCGACGACTTCCTTCACTTCGCTGCGTTTGCCGCCAGCGGTGCTGACCTTGATCAGCATCAGATCACGCTCGACGATGTTTTGCTTGGCAAAATCGGAGACTTGTACGACCGTGACGATCTTTTCGAGTTGCTTACGTACTTGATCGAGCGTGCGATCGTCGCCATTCACGACAATCGACATCCGGGAGAACTGAGGATCCTCAGTCGCCCCGACCGCAAGACTTTCGATGTTGTACGCGCGAGACGCCAACATGCCAGAAACGTGAGCCAACACCCCTGGCTGGTTCATGACCAACGCAGAGAGAACGTGCCGCCGCATGGAACTTTTCCTTCGACGCGAACCGCCGATCAAGCGACGCGTCACAAAACGAAACCGGAACCGGGCGACGGGTGGAAACGCTCCACCAGTGGCAGGGTTCCGGGGTCAGCCCACCTATCTCCAAGTTTGCTAGTCTAGTCGCCCCAGAAACCTGAAACAAGGCTTCAAATTTGCGACACCTCGCGAAACCCGCGGGTTGAGCCGAATCCGGGGAAATAACGGGCGTGATCGCACCAATCAGAAAAACCCCAACCACTTTAGAGTGGGAGGTGATTACCTCAGTTGGTGCGGGCGTCTCGTCTTTTAATCGCTGGCATGACAAAATTGATGCGGAGCAAGTTCGCGCTCTGGACATCTTTCGCCAGTTCTGTGCCCCAAAGTCCCCTCAGTGTCACCAGTCGATCAGGTTTCTCCCTATGAGCAATCAGCAACCTGCCGAGTCGCGGGACTCTGGAAGTGGCTCGAACCCCGGTCGAGTTCGTCCCCAGGGAGTGGCTGTGGCGATTGCCGTTGCCATCTGCCTGGTCTATGTCAACTGGCCGAAGGGGCATACACCACCACCACGACCGATCGCAGCCAATGCTCCGGTCATTAAATCCATTGAGGAAGCCCGCAGAGACAATGTGTCTGTGGACACCACTGCTGATGGCTCGGAACAGGCGTCCGCGCCGGTCATTGCGAGCCGTCAGTCTCACGCGGCATCCGCGAAGCAGAATTCGACGGACGCCGGCGTCCGGATTGAACCTGCGCGTTCGGGCAACCCGAAACTCTCCAGGAACCCGCAGACGAAGACTCGGCCCCCGCCGAAATCCGATACGCGATCACCTGCGACATTGATTCCGCAGGTCACCTTGAAGAATCAGGACGGCGACGTCATCTATCAAGGTCCGATCGATTTGCAGCCGACCTTGGATCGAATCGAGAAGGGTGAGCGTAACTCGCATCGCAATGATGGCACGGTCTTTCAGAATCGCGAACGGAAATTGGCCCGAAAACCATCAGGGTATTACCACGAGTATGTCGTGCCCACCCCCAACCAGCAGGGACCTGGCCCGCAGCGCCTGATCTTAGGCCAGGGGGGAGAAGTCTATTACACCGCAGACCACTATCGAACCTTCCGTAAGATCGATGTGCGGATTTCGCTTCCAGCGTCACAGAACTGAATCGCTGCCACGGTTCTCAGGCAGATTCCCAGCAGCGGGCGATACATGCTTATGGCACTCAATAGCGACTCGCACGGATTTCGTTTTTTTCCAACTTCTGCCATCGAGGTCCTCGTGCCCGCGGGACCGGGCGTCGTTGTCGCGCGTATCCCATCCAGGATCCGCTTAAAGTCGCAACTGTTGCGAGCCCTGGCTCGGCAACTCAGGTTCCCCGAATATTTCGGCGGGAACTATGACGCCCTGGAAGATTGCCTGCGAGATTTCTCATGGCTGCCCGGAATCACCAGGGTGGCTGTCGTTCATGCGGACCTGCCAGTCAGCCAGAGCCGTGGCTCCCGTGCGGCGTATCTCAGCATTCTCTCTGACGCTGTGGCGTTCTGGGAAAGCCATCCGGAGTTACAGTTTGAGGTTTATTTTCCAGAGCACCTTCGCGGAGAAATCGCGCGGACGCTCGCTGATTCGGCTTGATCTCTGTCACCGTTACTCAATCGCCATGCATGATCCGAATGACGGCTCCCCGGGCGGCGCGTGCCTGATTTAATCGATAAAACTTGCCCGCGGCCAATACCATGGAAACCGACCGCGGGGTGACCGTGCGGCGACTGTTCAACGGCACCAGCACCACATCCACAGATTCCTGACCGGCAGGAATGACCACAGTCGATCCCACCAGGGCGACGCCATTGACCATCAATCGATAGTGTGCATTTCGAATTGCCGAGCCCCCCAGGCTGAACCTGACCGAGACCTCCGCTGACAGGTCACCTGACCGGCTGATGCGGAAGGTACCGGTCTCCCCCTCGGACAGTCCCGATGGCTTGATGGCTGAATTGTCGATCGCCGTGATGGTAATCAGGGGCTCATTATCGCTGATCCTAACCGTGGCCAGCCGGTTCAACTTGACGGGGTCAATCGTGTATCGGCTGCGCGGCAGTAATGTCAGCGAAACCCGTTCAGTCAGTTCCACGCGGGAATCATCCAGCGGATTGACCACAATGTCGACGTACGATTGCCCGGCCGGGATGATGATTGCAGAACCATTAAACGGCACCCCGTCGACAGACATCGTAAAATCTCGCGAGTTGACAAACGCGGTTCCGGTGCGGACCAGATCCACGCTGAGCGGCGT
>CAZQUW010000073.1:0-12784 GCA_964596215.1 uncultured Planctomicrobium sp.
ATGCCTATTGCCGCATCCTGATCCTGTCACGCCAATTGGGTGGCATCAGCTACCTCGACGAACGCAAGAGCCGCGAACTTCTCGATCTGAAGAAGAAGCTGGGCTTTGACGATCCGCGCTTCCATGAAGAGAGCTGCGACCTGTGCGGCAACAGCGCCTTCCGCGACGGATATAAAGAAGAATTGCCGCAGCCCCGAGCGTTCGACGCACCGCCGGTCTATCCCGGTTACCTGCAGACCCCCACCTACGGCGCATCGAGCGCGCTGCCGGCGGCAGCTGCAGCCCCGACGGCAGGGCTCGACCAAGAAGCCCTCGTTAAGGCGATCACCGCACAAGTACTTGCGGCCCTGGGACAGAAATAACGCTGACCGTGGCCTCCGCAGTCACCTCGGTCTCAATTGTTGACAGAAGAGATTTGTCATTCCCGTCCGGGAATTGGTTGTTAAATACGGATGACATCATGCAAGTAAGCATTATCGGTGGTGGTGGTCTCGTCGGCTCGTGCGCGGCGTTCGCGTTGCAATGCGGCAAGATCGTCCGCGGAATTGATCTGATCGACGTCAACGCGGAACTGGTCGGGGGACAGGCCCTGGACCTGTTACATGGCAGCTGCCTGACGGCAGATCAGCAGATTCGCTCGGGTGATACATCGCTGGTGAAGCAGAGCGATATCATCGTGATCACCGCGGGCTTGCGACGCAAGCCTGATGAAAGCCGCCTGGATCTGATCAATCGCAACGTGCAGCTGTTCCGTGGAATTCTGGCCGACATCAAGAAGCACGGCACCAAGCCGGGAGCGATCGTTTTCGTCGTCTCGAACCCGGTCGACGTCCTGACCTATCTGGCGATCAAAGAGTTGGGACTGCCCCCTGCTCAAGTCATCGGGCTGGGCACCGTTCTCGATACCAGCCGCTTGCGAAGCCTGATGGCAGAGCGTCTGCAGGTCCCGCCGAGCCAGGTTTCCACACTGATCCTGGGAGAACACGGCGACAGCATGGTCCCCATCTGGTCGGCCGCGCAGATCGCCGGACTGCCGCTCGAGAAATGGCCGGGCTATTCCACGACTCTCATTCAGGAAGTCGAAAAGCGGACCCGGGGCAGCGGTGCGGAAGTCATCAAGAAAAAGGGGGGAGCTGGATTCGCGGTGGGCCTCTCCATCACCGACGTTATCAACAGCATCGCTCTAGATCAACGTCGCATCCTGCCAGTGTCGTCACTCGTTAATGGTCTGTATGGCATCCGTGATGTCGCGATCTCCGTACCGACCGTCGTGGGTCGCGCGGGTGTACTGAATCAGATCGAAATCGACCTCTGGCCCAAGGAAAAGACTGGATTGACGAACTCAGCCCGGGTCTTACGAGAGACGATCGAAAAGGTCCTGTAACGCACCCCGCGGGAATGGGCCGGATGGCGTCTGTCCCCAAATTCGTGCTCGGGATGTACCCCGGTGGCCGATGCCGACCGGCTTAACAGTGCAAAGTTTTGTTGAGGCGTATGGAGCTAACTGTGCAGAAGTCGCTCGATGTGAAACTGGCCGACATTCATGCGGATCCCAGCGGGTCTAAGGCGTTCATTATCGCGGACGCCAAGGATGCCGATATGGCATTCGGTATGGGTTCAGCTGGAGTTTCTCCCGAACGGCATGACGGTGAAGTCCGCTTTAAAACACTGGCCGAATACCGCCAGCAGATCCGCGAGATCGTCGAGCAGGGTGTCGTCGACATCATGCTGATGTCGGCTCATACCAATGATCTGCTGACGATTCAGGAACGGATCTTTGACAAATCGCACATCACCCCAGCAGCGCGTGCGAACGATACCACCGATGTCCACATCGCCCGCGGCAGCAGCACCTATCAGTCCCCCGCAATGCCCTTCCGAACAGCAGCTCTGGACCACATACAATGTGGCCACCTGGATTGCGAAACGGGCGAGCGTCACCGGGGAGCCAACTTAGGGCTGTACTCGGTCACGTTCAACAATGATCCGGTTCGCGATCTGGAAGTGCTGCAGCAGTTTAAGCTATTCCGCGAAGAGGCCGAGCGCAAGCAGTTCCGCTACTTCCTGGAAGTCTTTGACCCCAACATCGCCAACGCCGTCGATCCCGAATTGCTCGGTTCATTCATCAACGACCTTGTGGCACGATCACTGGCGGGTGTCGCGCGTGCCGGTCGGCCAGCCTTCTTGAAGATCGTATATCACGGTCCCAAGGCCATGGAGGAACTTGTCCGTTATGACCCACACCTGGTTGTTGGCATTCTGGGTGGTTCTGCCGGAACAACGCTCGACGCCTTTCAGTTGATTCACCAGGCGCAGAAATACGGCGCCCGGGTGGCACTGTTCGGCCGCAAAATCAATCAGGCGGAGAACCAGTTGGCGTTCATCGAGTTCCTGCGGTTGATCACCGATGGCGTGGTCTCGCCCGAGGAAGCCGTCCGGGCCTATCATGCCGTACTGGAAAAACTGGGCACTCGGCCACACCGCACACTTGAAGAGGACTTGACGTTACAGACCGGGGTGATGAGCTACGGCGGCAGTGGAAAAACCATCAGCGCCCCCCCGCCGTCACAGCCGCCAGTCGCCGCGGCGACTCCCGCACCCGCCGCGAAGCCCGCGGAAGCCTCTGCGGCGAAAGCAGCGGTTGCTCCGACAACGGGCGCGACAGCCCCGGTGACTGCCCCGAACTTCGCCAAGATGACCTCAGCCGAAAAGCTGGCTTATCACCGGGAGCGGTTGAAAAAGATGTTCGGCGGTTAGAACTCCACCGCATCTGGACGAGAGTTTTTTCGGACAACGAGCCGTCGTAGCAACCACGAAGGCCAGGTTATTGCTCAACTCAACGGCCAGACGGCGGTGTCCCTGCGAGCTATTCTGCCCCTTCATGCTGGCGACGTTCAATCAACTGCTGCAACTCTTTCACCCGACTGAGATCGACCCCTTCCGGGTTGGTTTGCAGTAGCCAGCTGGTATCGATCAAGGCATCGTCGAGCATTCCCAATTCGAAACGGAAGACGGCACGCAGCCAACGTTGCGGAGCCGACGTAGGATCGAGTTCTACCAGCGTCTCAATGTAACGCAGCATGGCCGGTGCATCTTCCGCATCGCGTGCCAACCCGAGCAAGTTCTGCACGATCCGCGAGACAATCTTCTTCTTGGTCACGGGCTCGAGTTCGATGTCCTGCAGTGGGCGATCGGTATTCTTCTTGACCAACTCCTCGGCATCTGCCCGTGTCAAAATCTTACCGGCCTCGAAGACGTCAATAAATTGACGCGGTTCAGTCGCTGGAAGTTGCTCGACGACAAAATGGCTCGGCAGACCGATCCCCACCACATCCAGACCAACTCGCCGCGCCAACTCCAGATACAGCACGGCTAATGTGATTGGCAGACCTTCCCGGTCATCCAGGACCTCGTTGATGTAACTGTTGGACTTGTTGTAATAGTCGCCGCGGCTGCCGTGGAAACCGTTGTCCTCAAAGAGAAACTTGTTCAAAGCTTGGCGTTTGACATCAGGAGTGGCATCCTTGGGAATCAATTCCGTCAGTTGCCGGGCCATCCGTTCCAATTGCTGCTGGGACGATGTCATGTCGAGTTCATCGTTGTCCATCCAGGCCACCAGCAGAACGGCACGGAAGAGATCGATTTCATCCTCTTTCCGCTGCATCAGCTGCACCAGTTCCGAGCGGCCGCGTTGTTCGTGGACGACGTTCGCCAACCTCTTCAGCTGCAAGGCCTGCAGTTCTAAGCGTCGAGCCTGCTGCCGCAACACATTGACGGCAGTCTCTCCACGCGGGACTAAGTCCTGCACGACCTTGGGAGCCAGTCCGCCGGTCGGTGAAATGTCAGCGACCAGCTTCCGGATCACATCCACTTCAGCGGGATCGGGAGTGATTTTCGGCAGCTCTTTCCCGACCTGAAATCCTTTGAACTCGGCGGAAGTCTCGCGGAATTTGGCCAGTCCGAATTTGCCCCCCGCCAGCCGCGAGTCGGTCGACTCAAATACTTGCTCGTCGTTCACAAAGCACACCATGCGGTCCTTTTCGACGCGGACCTTCAACAAATTCCACTCCCCTTTGCGATAGGCGGAACTGGGCTTCTCCTGGATCACGTTCCACGAAAAGACATCCGGGCCATCAAAGCGGCTGAACCGCAGTTTGCCGGCACTGGGGTAGTAGCCATAGTGCAGATCGCCTCCATCCGAATGGAAGACGATCCCGGCGGCGCCCGATTCATCAGCCAATTTGACCTGAGCCTGAATTTCGTACGGAATCTCGGGCACGGGTAGCTCTGACAGGCATAACGATCGACCGCCAAAACCGCGACCGAGACCGTCCACCATGATCCGGCCTGAACGTTGACGCCAGCGGGCACCGAACAGCGGCGTCCATTCCCTGGTATCCAATGTCCCAATCGTCAGCCAGCGGTCCATCGACACCGGATTCGGCTTTTCCAGCAACGGTTTCAGAGCATTGACCATGACCGCGAAGCCCAGATTATTCGTGACCAGTGATTTCATCGTAATGATGCCACGGACCCGGCCCTGCAGATCCAGCAACGGTCCGCCGCTATTTCCCGGTTCAATCGGCATCGCCAGCTGAATCATATTGCGGCCTTCGATCTCGCGAGTTCCCGAGACCACACCGCTCACTACACTGTGTTTCAGGCCATGCGGATTGCCAATCGCCACCACCCCCTGCCCCTGCTTCAATGTTGACGCATCGCCCAATTCGAGGATCGGCAGATTCTTGAGATCCACCTTGATGATCGCCAGATCGGCAGCCCGCTGAGTCGCATGAACGCTGGTCACAGGAACTTGCCTGCCATCATGAAACTGCACAGAAATCGGCCGCCCCTCGCCGATGACATGCGCGTTGGTGGCAATCAACCCGTCTTCAGAAATCACAAATCCCGAACCAATTCCCTGTTGCTTTCCGTCGCGTCCCGAGACCGAGATCACCACCACCGATTTGCGTGCGGTTTCCGCCAGGTGCTCGACCGATTTATCCAGCGGCATGTCTTCAGCGACCGCTGCTGGTTTGGCGGCAGGCTCTTCAGCGGCATGCAGCCACACACGACCAGAGCCAATTGTCAGCCCCAGGGCCATCAATCCCAGCAGACTCATCCAACGCGGCACAGTGTTCGGCATGCTCAGCCTCTTCCTCTCCAAGGCAGACATTATTCTTGCTGAAACTTGGAACTATCAATCGCATCACGAGTGATAACGCATCAAAAGTTCGCCATTCAAGTCTATTCATTACTGGCAACAAGGGCTATCCCGGAACAGACTCCCGGTCAATTTTATTAGCGGTTCGATGTGGGAACTGAGTTGGCCGGAAATACTGGGTGGGCCAGCGAATGAGATGAACTTTGCAATGCCGACCCGCAGCGTCTGCGAGTGGATTCGTTTCAATTTGGCATCGAATCCACTCGCTGGGCGTTTTGGGATGGCGTACGGCGTTCCCCGCTCGCTGGCAAGTACATCAGCGGACTCTTATGATTGCTGAAAACTGACTCGCTGATTACCAGGCCGAGAGATATTTCCATGCGCACCACAGTTCTCGCCAGACCTTTGTTCTCCGCGATCGGCGTGTTTCTAATGGTGCTCAGTTCCCTCCATGCCGCAGATCCCTTGCCCGGATCCGCGGCGCAGGGAAAACAGGGGGCAGTCAGTGCGGGCGGGGCCGAAGCGGTGGCCGCGGGACTGGAAATCCTCAAACAGGGAGGGAATGCCGCCGATTCGGCCGCGGCAACCTTGCTGGCTCTGAGCGTCACCGATTCCGGTGGCTTCTGTTTTGGCGGCGAAGTTCCGATTTTAATCTACGATGCTCGCCGCCAGGTCGTCGAAGTACTGGCTGGACAAGGTGTCGCCCCGCGCCTGGCGACTCAGGAATACTTTGCGAAGCGGGGGGGCATCCCCGGGACAGGCATCGAATCGGCAGCGGTCCCCGCGGCATTCGATGCAACGATCACCTTACTGGATCGTTACGGCACTTTGCGCCTGGCTGATGTCGCCGTTCCCACACTTCGCCTGCTGGACCGCGGGAAGGTCGCCTGGCACCCGTTGCTGGCCCGTTCGTTACGGCGATTGATCGATGCAGAAAGTCAGGGGGGTAGTGACCGCAGTCGAGGTCTCCGTCTGGCAGCTGATTACTTTTATCGAGGTCCGCTCGGCAAAGAGTTGGCACAATGGTGCGAGAACAATGGCGGTCTGATTCGCGCGGAAGATCTCGCCACACATGTCACACGCGTCGAAGAGCCTCTGCGTTTGAACTACCGGGGGCATGAAGTCTATAAGTGCGGGGTCTGGACACAGGGAGCCTACCTGCTGCAGACCTTGGGACTCCTCGAAGGCTTTGATCTCGCCAAGTCGGGCCACAATACTCCCGAAACCATCCATGTTGTACTGGAAGCGATGAAGCTCGCGCTGGCGGATCGGGATACCTATTACGCCGATCCCCTGTTCGTCGATGTGCCGATCGATTTGATGTTGTCATCGGCGTATGCCAACCTGCGCCGGCCACTGATTGATTTGCAACACGCATCGTTGATCCAACGTCCCGGAGACCCTCGACGCAGTCAGGCATTACTGTCCGAGAAAGAAACTCGGGCAGGCCTGGCAGGACCAGTCCACGATACCACAACCTGCGTCACCGCGGACCACTGGGGCAATGTTGTAGTCGCTACCCCCAGCGGTTGGAGCGGCGTGCAGGCCGGTGAAACAGGGATCTGGCTGGGAACTCGGTTACAGAGTTTCAACATCTGGCCCGGTCATCCCAACTGCATTGCTCCCGGCAAGCGGCCGCGAATTACATTGACGCCAACGCTGGTCCTCAAAGAGGGCAGGCCGGTCCTCGGAGTCAGCGTCGCCGGAGGGGATGGTCAGGATCAGGCTGGAATTCAAGCGGTCCTCAATCACATCGATTTCGGTCTCAAGGCTGCCGAGTCACTTAAAGCGGTCCGCTTCGGCACCAATCATCACCTTGGCTCATTCCGCCAGACGCCTCCGCAATTAGGCAGCCTGCTCATTCATTCCGATGCACCGCCGGCGACGATTGCGGCACTGGAAAAGCTCGGTCACAAGGTACACACGTCGGGCGCCTTGTGGGCACCGAGCATCATACGCATCGATCCTGCAGGCCTGTTTGATGCCGCCGGAGACTCTCGATCCGGCAGACACGCCGCGGCCTATTAGAACGTCCATCTCACGAGCTTCTGCCGCATCACGCCAGTAGTTCGGGTACGACCTGACCGTCGTGGACGAGGGAGATCGGTCGATTGAGTCGATCCGGCAGCATGGTATGTGGCGGGATGCCAATCAAGTGATAGATTGTGGCCAGAATATCCTTGGCGGTCAGCGGATGGTCGGTCACGGTGGCGCCAATACGGTCAGTCTTGCCAACCACGGTGCCCCGTTTCATGCCGGCACCGGCGAAAAAGTTGGTATAGGCCCGGCCCCAGTGCCCTCGCCCTTCCCCCTGAAACTGCGGGGTGCGGCCCATTTCGTTCATCACCAGCACCAGCGTGTCATCCAGCATGCCTCGCGATTCCAGGTCGCGAATCAAGGCCGAGAATGCCAGATCCAAGCCCGGGAGCAGTTCGCCCTTCAGGCGGTTGTAATGATCCACGTGAGTGTCCCAACCGGCATTCAGCTGTCCGTATTCATCCCAGACCACAGTGACGAAGCGGCAGCCCGATTCCACCAGCCGCCGGGCCTGCAGCGTCGCCTGACCGAAGAGTGTCAGGCCATAAGCTTCACGCACCGCAGCGGGCTCCTTTTCGATCGAAAATGCTGCGCGAATCGCTTGCGAATCGAGCATTGAATAAGCCAGCTCACGCTGCTGATCAAGGGTTGCATGAGTAGACCGAGTCGCACTGTCACGACGCAGCGTCTCGATCTGCTGTAACAATGACCGACGGCGGTTGAGGCGGTCGATCGTCATGTCACCGGGGAGCTCCGCTTCGGGGGCAATCACGAAACGACAATCAGGCTGCACTCCGAGATACGGATCGCGAATCTCCGTGGGCGGACCGAAGGAACGGCGCACCATGCTGCGAGTCGCTTCACCACGAAATTCGGACCAGATCGGATCAAAGCGACTGCCCAGATAGGATGCATAGGGTGGAGCATAATGCGCCGCAGGCCGACGGCTGCTCAGCTTAAATGGCAGAATGATGTTATTAGGCAAATTTCCAGACGCCCCACCACCGCGCTGCTGATCCATGAAGTTGACCACCGATCCCACGTAGGGCTGATGCTGTGGATGGATCATCGTTTCTTCGAGAGGAATACTCCCCTCGGGCGCGCCAGTCGTGGCGTACTGCATACCGTGGAAATTCCACGGGTGATTCAACGATCGTACCACGGCGACGCGATCCATCACCTTTGCCATATTGGGCAGGTACTCACAAACATCGCAACCTGGCAGCGTGGAGGAAATCGGTTTGAGTTCCCCGCGGACTTCCACCGGAGCCTCCGGCTTCATGTCGCAAATTTCCAGGTGGCTCGGTCCACCGAACAAGTAGAGCAGGATCACGTTCTTCGCAGATCCGAAGCCCGGCAGCGTTGCCTCTTCCGTGGCATTGGGTGCCGCAAACGCGGTATTTAAGAGATTCGCACCGAAGATACTCAGCCCACCGGCCGTCAGCAGATCACGGCGCGTGACACCATTGCATAGACGCTTGGGGCCGCCGAGTATTCGCAGCATCAGGATCTCCGAGAGCTAGCAGGGTGTGCGTAACGACGAAACTGGCCCCGCCTGACTTAAAGCAGTCCAGAGATACGCCACATTATGCGGCCGCGCGAAAACGAAATCCAGATCAAGACCCGTTGATGCGAGTATTGGTCGACTGGGCCGCAACAAGTTATCGGCGTCGGAAAAAGGCGGCGTCCCCAGGCAGTGATTACCTCAGGCGCCCGAATTCTTGTGAATAAGTTCGGAATTGCCCTCAACCCGAATTAGTGGGGTTCAGAAATCCGGTCTCGCGGTTCATGTCGCTGTTCCAGCGGGCGGTCCTGGACGGCGCATGACGGGCGCCGGGCAGCAGTCGACGGGGCAAACGTCATGGTTGGCGGGATAATTACCGATTGCCGGCCGCTCCGCTGCGTTGGCGATACGTTCCTGGATCAAGTCGGCAAACATCCGCACAAAATCGGGATGCACGCCAACCGTGGCGGCACGCACCATATTGAGACCAATCTGTCCGCAAGTTTGCTGGGCTTCCTCGTCCAGGTCGAACAGGACTTCCATATGATCCGAGAGGAACCCGATCGGCATCACAACCACATCGCTCGCACCTGCCGCTTTGAGTGATTTCAAATGGTCGTTCACATCCGGATCCAACCACGGATCTTCGGGCCGGCCGCTGCGACTTTGATAGACCAGCTTCCAGCGTTCGGGTCCGATGCCTAATGACTCCGCCACCAGGCGGCAGCTTTCCATCAGCTGCTTGACGTAGTCGCACTGGTTCGCCATCGACGTGGGAATGCTGTGGGCCGTGAAGGCAATGTGTGTCTGCGAGCGACGATTGTCGGGAATCTGTTCCAATGCCGCTGCCACACGGTCGCGGCTGGCTGAAATAAACAGCGGGTGATTGTAGAACACACGCAGCTTATCAACTTGCGGCGCGGTTCCTTCGACGGCCGCCTGGGCCTGCTGGACATTCTCGCGGTATTGCCGGCAACTGGAGTAGGAACTGAAGGCCGCAGTCACAGCTCCGACTGCGCGCCGCAGACCGTTGGCCGCCATCTCGCGGAGGGTATCGGGCAACATGGGTTTCCAGTTGCGGTTACCCCAATAAATCGGCAACGTGACTCCGCGAGCATCGAGTTCCTTCCGGAGAGCCGCAATCAATTCACGACAATGACCATTGATCGGGCTGACGCCGCCAAAATGGTAGTAGTGCTCGGCCACTTCCAGCATCCGCTCGCGTGGCACAGGGCGTCCACGCAGGACATTTTCGAGAAACGGAATGACGTCCTCGCGACCTTCTGGCCCGCCAAACGAAATCAACAAAATCGAATCATAGGCTTCGTTTGTAGCTGCTGTATGATTTGATGCCACTTTCTCACTCGGTTGCTGATTCAATGTAGACTCCCTGTCGATACCAGCCAGAACGTTTTTGACATTATAGAGACTCTGACCAGTCTCGCCGAACTGCATCCGCCACGAATTTTCGAGGAAATGGGCCAGAATCCACTTAATTCATCCACAGATTCGTGTACAAAGTGCAGATCGATTGAACCTACGCCGTATAATTCTTCGATGATCTCAAACAGGCAGTCTTGATAGGCACGGAGCGTCGCCATGTCCAAAAGTACCAAGCCTTGGGTGGAAGGTCTCACAATTGGTCAGGCCCTGCGGGAAACCGCTCAGCGGTTTCCCGAGTCTGAGGCTCTTGTTTTTCCCCAGTTCCACACCCGTTTGAACTATCGCGAGTTTGATACGCAGGTAGATGGTGTTGCGCGGGGATTGCTGGCCCTGGGACTGCAACGCGGGGATCACATCGCCATCTGGGCCACAAACTGGCCGCAATGGGTGCTACTGCAGTTCGCTTCGGCACGAATCGGCGTCGTGCTGGTCTGCATTAACCCGGCCTACCGGTCATCGGAACTGGGCTATGTCCTGAAACAGTCGGACACAAAAGTCCTGTTTCTAATCGATAAGTTCCGGTCATCGGACTATTACGCGATGGTCCACGAGGCTGTCCCGGAGTTGGCGAACTGCTCGGGCGAGGAGCTCTCGAGCCCTCATTTTGGCAAGCTCAAGCGGGTTGTTTCGATTGCTCCGCAGTCCAGCCCGGGGATGCTGGCCTGGACCAGTTTTCTGGAGGGTGGCAATTCTGTCGCTCCCTCCGCCCTGGCCGACCGGGAGGCCGAACTCTCCCCTCAAGATGCTATCAACATTCAATACACTTCGGGAACCACCGGCTTCCCCAAGGGGGCGACGCTCACTCACCGAAACTTATTGTTGAACGCGTACTACATTGGGGAGTGCCTGCATTTTACCGAGCGGGATCGACTGTGTATTCCGGTTCCATTTTACCATTGCTTCGGCTGCGTGCTGGGAACTCTGACGGCATCGCTCAGAGGCACAGCGATGGTGATTCCTTTTGAACATTTTCAGCCGGAAGCCAGCCTGAACGCCATCGAACAGGAGCACGCGACCGCGGTTTATGGCGTACCGACGATGTTCATCGCGATGCTGGACCATCCGACGTTCGCCAGCCATGATTTTTCCTCGCTGCGGACCGGAATCATGTCAGGCAGTCCGTGTCCCATCGAAGTCATGCGGCGGGTCGTCAGTGAAATGCATGCTTCGGAAATCACGTGCGGCTATGGTCTGACCGAGAATTCACCGATCATTACGCTCACGACCACCAGTGACCCGCTCGAATTGCGAGTGACCACGGTCGGCAAACCGATTCCTGGCGTTGAGGTCAAGCTGCTGGATCCGGTTACCGGCCATGAAGTCGGCGACGACACCAACGGCGAATTGTGCGTGCGGGGGCACGGTGTAATGCTCGGCTATTACAATATGCCCGAAGCGACGGCGGCTGCCATTGACCATGACGGCTGGCTGCACACGGGCGATCTGGCGCGACGCCTGCCAAACGGCTACTTCCGGATCACCGGCAGAATTAAGGACATGGTCTGTCGCGGTGGTGAAAACATCTATCCCCGAGAAATCGAAGAGTTCCTCTACACACATCCCGCCATCCAGGACGTGGCAGTCGTCGGTGTCCCTGACCCCAAATATGTGGAGGAAGTCGCAGCCTGGATTCGGATCAAGCCCAATTCAACGCTCACCGAGGACGAGCTCCGTCAATTCTGCCGCGGTCAGTTGGCGCACTACAAAATTCCGCGCTACATCCGCTTCGTCCAGGAATTCCCGCAGACGGTCACCGGTAAGATTCAGAAGTTTAAGATCCGTGAAATCTTGATCAACGAACTCGGCTTGCAGCAGACTTCCGAGCGTGAGATGGCGTAAGAGCCGTTGATTGAATCGGAATCAACGACTTTCATCTCGAAAGACCAGACCGCAAATGTTTTGCGATCCAGGCTGCAGACTGCTCGGCGGCCCCCTTCGGAGTGGTATGGCCCTGCGGTTCCGCCAGGACGTGCAACTCAATACTGGTGTTGAATTTCTTCTCGACCGCCACGGCGGTGAGTTTGCGGCCGAATGCAATCATGTTGTCAGTGCCCACTCGTTCGTCCCGATCACCGATCACGAGCCAAATATTTCGACTGGCCAGTTCATGCGCCAGATTCGAAACCGAGAGTACCGCGGCCCGCTCCGGATGAGCCATTCCTTTAAACTCGGTCAGAACCAACAAATCGGTCACCGGCGCCATCGCCGCGACGCAACGAATTCGAGGTTCGTGCGCCGCCAGATGTAAGGCCGAGAATCCCCCACGCGAGGTCCCTGTCGCCGCAATTTGTTCCGGATCTGTGTAGCCCTTCGCAACCAGGTAATTGAGCATCTCTGTACCTCGCCGGCACAGGTCGCCCATCAAATCCTGATTGGCATCCAGCCGATGCCGCCAGCCCGCGATCCCGTCTGGTTGGTCCTTGCCCCGATCTTGCCCGTGACAGGGCAAGTCCAGCGAAACGCACACATAACCTTGCCGGCTCAGCAGCGCGCCACTCTGCAGGAAGTACGCACTGCTCAACGACTCTTCCGCCGATCCGGAAAGTACGATCAACGTCGGCGCGGGCTTCACCGGCCTGTCACCCAGGATGGCAAAGCGGACTCCACCCTCAGTGGTAACGGTCCGCACAGTCCTC
>CAZQUW010000073.1:12884-25610 GCA_964596215.1 uncultured Planctomicrobium sp.
CATGGCCGAAAATCGTGACATACCGCCATCCTGTAACCGGCGTGCGATGCATTACTTGGTCAGCTTCAGATCATAGCTTCCCGCAGCAGCACCGTCCTTCACTTCAACGCTCAAATCAGTTGAACCAGCATCGGTGAATTTGACATTGAACGGCGGGGGCCCCACTTTCGGCGCTTCGCCCCCCGTGCGTGGCGGAACGGGGGCTGTGATCACCACCTTATACCAACCTGCAGGTGCCCCATCCTTGGTGGCGGTAATCAACTTATACTTCCCTTTTTCATCTGCAACGCCAGCTGGCAGATATTCGGCTTTATTGCCCTTGGCGGTATCAGGATGAAAAGTGACTCCGGCGCCAGGCAATGGCGCACCGTCAAGCATGACGGTCCCATTGACCGCCGATAGCTTCGGCCCCTCTTCCCCACCGCCGCCGCAACCCAGCAGGAGACTCGTCAGCACTAATGAGAACGCACACATCTTGCTCGACCCCAGACGCCAGCCATGATGCAACATCGAAGTTTACCCCGTTAAGTCACTGTAGTTCTATGGAAACAGCTCGCTGCGGGCCGATGTGCGCACTCTGCGCACATCGGCGGCAGTTCATCCGTAAGGCAATGACATGCTGATTTCAATCAGCATTTGTGGTCCGTCCAGGTACCTTTAGAATTCGCCGACAACTTCATTACCGGCGATCGTCGACAAATCGCGATATGTGGTCATCGAGATATTGTTCGACAGGAAGCGAACAGCCCCGTCCGCCATCAAGAAGTGTGCCCCACCGGTGTGCATGCTGGCGAAACTCCATTTGCGGTCCCAGGCAACGCTCGCGTTGGACTGCGAATTGTTATACGTGTTGATCGGGACCGCAGTTGTCGCGGTCACAGCGGCCGCATTCATCCACGTATTGCCGGGGCCGTCCCCCACTGCAAAATTCGCGTTTGCCACACTTTCGCCAATTGCCAAGGTATTACTGGTGCCATCTGTAATACTGGACATTTTCTTGTATTTGCGATAGTTCAAGCAGTGGAACAGACCATTATTGTCGGTAAACGCGTCGCCCGTCGTGACAACATTGTTCGCATAGGTCCCCCAGTCCCAATCACTGCCGGCCACGCCCTTATAGTCGGTGATCGCGACATTAATGCTGCCGGTCATGTAGGTCGTGTTCTCCACTTCGCGGGCCCCTGCGGGATCACTGGGGCACAGCAACACGGGAATGACTGCAGCCATCTGCCCGCCCGCGGCCATCGTATTGATCCCCGGATTCACCACGTTATACAGCGGAGCCTGATCAATGTATGGCAACAAATGTACGATAAACCCCCAGGACTTGGACGTTTGCGTATAGCCACCGACATTGGCGGTATCACCATATCCCCCATACAGATTGATTGGGAACGCACTCAAGGCCTCGTGATAGTTGTGCAGCGCGAGTCCCAGCTGCTTCAAATTGTTCTTGCATTGAGACCGACGCGCGGCTTCGCGCGCCTGCTGCACGGCCGGCAACAACAGGGCGATCAGCACCGCGATAATCGCAATGACGACCAATAATTCAATCAGCGTAAAACCGAACTTACGAGCAGCTTGACCATGACCTTTTACACAGTTGATGGGTCGCATGAGATTTCTCCAACAAAAGAGCACACGGACGAAATGACATAATATGAAGCGCTTACCGCCTTGGCCCGAACTTGGCGCGCAGCTGAGCGACTACGCGACTGAAAGTCGTGTGAAGAATTCTCTGAACAGGGCTACGCAAACAATCGTCCCCGCCCGAAGGCGGCAACAGTAATGCATCGTCGACGTTGTACGAAGAACTGGCGCGACTCGAACGGTCGCACGTGAATTATCGATTGACAGACAACGATCGCGACCGAGGCGAGACAGAGACGTCTCGCGTTTAATCGGCTACATCTTGTGCGTTGAATGTCTGTTTAAAATATACCGCTCGCAGACAGAGCAAGATGCAATCTGCTCAATCCGCGTGCCGACTAAAACAAGGCCGTAATCGGGTCACCTTCCGGTAACAGGTTGTACGGACGATTCTGTTTGTCAAAGACTTCCAGGTCGTGAATCCCCATCGCGTGATAGACGGTCTTGACGATGTCTGCTGGTGTAACGGGATGTTCTGCGGGATACTCGCCCAACCGATCGCTGGATCCGTAGGTCTGCCCGCCACGAATGCCCCCTCCCGCGAGGATGTCGGTCAGGCAATGAGTCCAGTGATCGCGTCCTGCACCCCTGACCCCACCGCTCCGCGGATCACCGATTTTGGGCGTTCTTCCCATTTCGCTGGTAATTAATACGGTGGTCGAATCCAGCATTCCGCGTTGAGAAAGATCCTCAATCAACGCTGAGAAGCCTCGATCGAACTCCGGCAATAAATCGTCCTTCAGGCAGCTGAAGTTGTTACCGTGAGTATCCCAACCGCCGGCGCTGGCACATTTTTTCCCGAGCCTGGCGTTATCTTCTTTCCAGAAGACCGTGACGAATGGCACGCCAACTTCGACCAGGCGCCGCGCCAGCAGTAAACTCATCCCGTTGACCGTTTCGCCGTAGCGCTGGCGGATTTCGGGCGATTCACTCGCCACGTCAAACGCCGCGGTTGTCTGCGACGATAACAATAAGGAGAATGCACGTGCCTGCTGGCGGGTCCACGTCTGCGTCGATGCCACCTGTTCGAAATCGCGGCGGGCACCATCCAGGCTGCCGAGCAATTCGCGGCGCAGCCCCAGTCGTTGCGGTGAATTCTTCCCTTCCAACACCAGGGAGGGAACCTGGAACTTCAATGGAGTCTTAAGACTGCCATCGACGTACAACGGGTCATACTCTAATCCCAGGCGGGCGGCGAACTGGCCTGGTCGCGTGTAAGGGGCTTCGCTCGGCTTGTGGGGAAGCGTAATCAGGCTGGGCAAATTGGACCGCGAGGCGACTTTCATCGCCGCCACTGATCCCATGAAGGGCCAGTCGTCAGGAAAAGGAGTACGGTTATTGCCGAGCGAGAGAAACGTGGGGTCCGGGACGTGTCCCGTCAAATTGTAATAGTAGCCGGCATGATGATCGTTGGTATTGACCTTGGCACCGACCGAATTCACCACTGCGAGATGATGGGCCTGCTGGGCGAGCAGCGGGAGATGTTCACTCAGCCGCACACCAGGGGCGGAAGTCGCAATCGATTGGAACGGTCCTCGGTACTCAAGCGGAGCCTCAGGCTTCAAGTCCCACATATCCATGTGCGACGCACCACCACACAGGAAGAACAAGATCGTCGACTTGGCCTTTCCGCCGGTCGTTTCTTCTGAAGCCGCCGGCAAGGCAGTTGTCAGCCGCGCTGGCCCCACTCCGGCCAGTCCGCAAGCCGACGCCACGACGAAGGCACGGCGTGACAGTTCAGACGTAAGATGTGGGCTTGTGGTGATCATTATTAAATCTCTACTTCAATCCAAGTCGTCGCCTGACAGCAACCTGACCGCGGCTGATTTCGAATTCATACTGACAAAATCTCGGCGTCATTCCAGAACCGCGTGAAATATCGCGGTTCTCACTTCCCACAACCGGTTTTGTCAGGGGTTCTAGGTCTTTACCAGCCGTTCCTCGTGAGCCTTCGAGGCCGCCTTGTAACGAGCAAATGCGTCCTCGTCGCGCAGACAACTGACCCCCTGAAACACCATGGCAAAACTCCGTCGCTGCCGATTGGTGGTTTGATTGGCATCCGCCCGGTGAATGGTGTTGCCGTGATGAATCGTGACATCGCCCGGTTGCAGTGCCACAGCAACTTCATTCGCGAGGTCCTCTGCAGTACCGTAGTCCAGAATTCCCTGCGAGAACCCCAGAGTCTGCGTCCGGCCATGGGGGCGAATGCCATGCAGATGCGACCCCGTGACATACCGCAGGCAGCCGTTGGCCTCGTCCACGCGATCGAGCGCCATCCAGATTGTTAAGACTTGCGGAGGATTCAGGCAGAAGTAGTAATTGTCCTGATGCGGTGGCGTAATGTGGTCGGTCGCCGGCGGCTTATTGAACCATTCGACACCGCTGGCGTGCGCTTCTTCACCCAGAATCGCCTCGGCCAGCCCCTTCCAGACCGGATTAGTGCGGTATTGATCAAAAAACGCGTCCTGCTCCATTCGCTGCATCTGCTTCAGCGACTCCGGCCGACTGCGATCGACGTGATAGAACGCGTCACTCGGGGGGAGGCCGGGAACGATGTCGCGAATGTAACGGTCGAGATTGCTGTTCAATTCTGCGAAATCAGCAGCCGTTAACGGTTGTCGGACGACGACAAACCCGTCGCGATCGTAGGTCGCCTTGAGGTCTTGGTCCACCATTCGTAGCTCCTCCTGATCAGGACTTAGTCGCTTTTAGAACCTCTGCCAAAATCGCATTGCCGACAGTTCAGAACCGCGGTACACGAGGCGGTTCTGAACTGTCGCAGACGTATTGTTAACGTTGATTAGAATCTCTCGCCGGAGTGTCCACTTCGTTCATGAGAATCTCGTATAATCGATCCACCGCACTGCGGGTCTCGGCGTCCAGAAAGAAACCGACCGGCCCGCGTGTTTTCGTACTCTTAAAGATCCCCTGCTTGACAAGCAGATGCTTCTCAACTGCCAGATATCCATCCAGATTGCATTGAATCGCCACCAAGGCCACGATCGGCAACGAGATCCGGTACGCCCGGGCCTCGTCACCATTCTCCAGCGCCTTCCACAAAGCCACGATGGCCTTGATCACTTCCGCACCGGGCATCGTACCGATCACTCCGCGGTGGTAACTATCCAGCAGTGCCGCTCCACCAGATCCTTCAAACACCTTGGCCTGTCCCCCAGTCGCTTCACGCAATTGCGACAATCGGGGACCAATTGGCGACGCTTCCGGCTTAAACAGGACGCGATCGCCAAACGTCTTCAGCAACCCAGCCTGCAGTTCAATCGACATCGGTCGTCCGACATATCCACTGGCGTCCTGCACAACCACCGGAATGGAAATGGATCGTACAATTCGTTCGTAGTAGCGCAGTAACTCGTCTTCCCCCAATGCCACGGCGATCGGCGGGATGGCCATGACGGCAGTCGCACCACTGGCCTCGGCATGCCGCGCCAGGCGCTCGGCCACATAGGTGCTTTCGGCCCCCACACTGATGACCGCCGCACCGTGCCCCTCGGCAAATCGGCAGACTCGGGCTGCAACCTGCTCACGCTCGTCGGTCGACAGCCGCAGCACTTCCGACACCATCGCCATGACGATGCCATCCACACCACATTCGAACAGCCATTCAATCTCGCGCTGC
Source organism: uncultured Planctomicrobium sp. (assembly GCA_964596215.1). Lineage (GTDB taxonomy): Bacteria > Planctomycetota > Planctomycetia > Planctomycetales > Planctomycetaceae > JAKFVC01. The sequence continues at coordinate 18,172 of CAZQUW010000073.1, forward strand.
AAAACGTCAAAGTCGACCGTTTCATCGTCGTGAAACGGCGTCTGAAACACCGGTAGAACGCCGCGTACTGGAAATCGAGAAAGCCCGGCCATACATTCCGCTCCAACTTCAATAAGGCGCTCGCCGCACCAGCCATTTCGTCAGTCACTGCTGCTGTTTTTAGCAGCACACCCCTGCCCACCATGGTCTGGTGGGATCGTCGGGGACGCCTACTGTACTCGGCGTAACGAAATTGTGCATGGCCTGTCGACACCTCGCTAAGCCTTGAATTCTCTCCTGCAAGTTCGAGTCACAATTCAACCCTATCAAATCCAGAAAGTTTCACCTCAAGCCTGCTGGCCCTCAAACTGCGTCTGCACTCTAAGAACCAGCGTTAATCACTGTTGATCCAATATGCCTCTGACATCGAATCCGTCGTCGTTATTCGCCTGATTCAATAAAATTTCTGCAGCACGCGGGCCACAGCGCAAAACGTGCGGAACAGTCACATCGCCAATCAGCATCCCGCACGCATTAATCGGTTAGTCAGTCGTTCCTCGCCATTTGCAATGTCCGTACGATCTGTGGCACCTGGCCCAGTGTCTGCCCATCGGATAGTCCGATCGGCGCAACATGCGTTACATTGCTGTCAATCGGCATGTCACCCCGCCGCATGCGATCGAGTAGTTCCGCAGCGCGGCGGCCAATCTGAACCTCGTCGACGGTTGCCGAAGTCAATCTCCGCATCATCGGGGTCGAGCGCGAAATGCCCCCCAGTCCGACGATCGAGATATCGTCCGGTACTCTTAATCCAAACCGTTCCAACAACAAGTAAATCAACTCAGCGAGCGAATCAAAACTGGCAAAAATCGCAGTGGGGCGGTCCGGCCGCTGCAGCATGTGTTCCAGCGACGACGCAATTTCTGATTCGTACTCAGCGGGATTAACCATGCCGTCGAATCCATAGAACACACAACCCTCCTGCACCTGAGCCCGCCCTTCCGACAACCCGGCCCTCAATCCAGACTCATAGGCCAGCGACCCGGCCGTGCGGTGCGGCGCGAAGAATGCCACGTTGCGATGCCCCAGCTCGACCAGATGGCGCCCCACGAAACGCCCGATTTCATGAAAGGGAATTGCCAGCAACGGAGCATTGATTCCCTCGACTCGCCGGTGGCAAAATACTACCGGAATGCCAGCTTTCTGCAGCTGCCGGATCTGATACACCGGAGTCGGGGCCTGAGTGACCGGGACCAGTGCGACCCCCGCGACCTGCTTATCGAGCAACTGCAGGATAATATTCCCCTGCCGGTCGACATTGTTACCGGTATTGCAGATCAGCAGCTGATGGTGGACGCCGACGGCAGCCTCATCAAAATTCCGCTGCAGCGACGGATAAAACCCGGTTTGCGTCTCCGGCAGCATCAGCGCGAACACCGCCAGCCCCTGACTGAAGCGCTCGAGCGCCTGCTCGTGCACAAACGTCCCCTTGCCCTGCAAACGGCGAATCAAACCGTCACGTTCCAGCGAAGACATCGCCTGCCGCACAGTGCTCCGAGCCAGCTTATTCTGCTCCGACCACCAGCGTTCCGTCGGTAGGGCATCCCCCGGTTTCAAACGACCGGATGTGATTTGCTCGATAATTTGATGCTTGAGCTGCTCGTACTTCGGACCGTGAGCCCCGTCCTCGGTGACCGGAGCCGGTTCCGCGAGCGAGGGATTCAACTCCAGGTTTTCAAGGGTCACACTCATAAACACAACCGTATGGATAAGGTTACTTTGAGGCGACGACGACCAGTGGTTCCTAAATGGTACGATCCACGATATACCATTCCAGAAACTGGCAGTCAATCATTTAATCGGCAAATATTCAGTTTTTCCGGAAATATTGAACACCCACGACGGCCGGAGTTGTTGTGAAAGTCATACGTACCTATTACCATACCACCGCCCAACCGCGAAGCTGACCACGTCCGTCACGTGGCTGGGGACTCTGCACTCTCGTCTTCCGCTCGATCCACGATTACCAACGGGAGCAACTCTGTGAGCACTGATACCCCCCTGGGCTTCTTCGACAAGTTTCTGCGGTCATTCGTTCCTCCAGAAAGCTTCGACGCCCACCTGCATCTTTACCGCGAGCAGGATGCGACTGCAGCCATGCCGCGCGAGCTGATTGACCCCCAGGGCAATGTCGGCTGGTCGGCCTACTGCTGGGCGGTCGAACGCTGGATGGGTGACCGCCGACCAACGGGGGGCTTGATTTTCACTTTCCCCAAGGTGGGTCTCGACGTAATCGGCGCCAATCGCTTCGTGGCCGATGAAGTCAAACAATTGCCGGGCTCGCGGGCGCTGATGATGATTCGCCCTCAGGATGATGCCGCCCAGGTGGAGTCCGTCCTGAAAGCCGATCGATTCGTAGGCTTCAAGGTGTACCACGTTTTTGCCGACCAGCCCGAGACCTTCGAAGCGCCCACCGAGGCTTTCATTCCGGAATGGGCCTGGGAACTGGCCGAGAAATATGGCCTGGCAATCATGCTGCACATGGTGAAGGCACGAGCCCTGGCCGATCCTTCCAACCAGACCTACATCCGCCAGCATTGCCTGCGGTATCCGAACGCGAAGCTGATCCTGGCCCACGCGGCGCGGGGTTTCTGCGGCGGCCACACGGTTGAAGGTATTTCGACCCTGCGGGGGCTCGACAATGTTTACTTCGATACATCGGCGGTTTGCGAAGCCGCACCGATGGAAGCCATCTTGCGCGAGTTCGGCACGGGCCGACTGTTATACGGTGCCGATTTCCCCGTCAGCGAATTCAAGGGCCGCTGCGTGAGCATCGGCGACGGCTTCCAATGGCTCTACGAAGACACGCTGGACTGGAAAGCGTCACGTTTCGCTAAGCCCCAGTATATTGGCCTGGAGTGCCTGCTGGCAGTGCAGCAGGCCTGCCGCACCATGCGGTTGCGGGACGACGATATTGAACGGATCTTCTCGACGAACGCCCGGGAACTGCTCGGAATCACCAGCCCCACCACGGGCAAGACGCAAGCCGCCTACCAACGAGCTCGCCAGATCATTCCGGGTGGCACGCAACTGCTCAGCAAGCGCCCCGAGATGTACGCCCCTGATCGCTGGCCCGCGTACTATCGCGAAGCCCGGGGCTGCGAGGTCATCGACCTCGACGGCAAAACTTATACTGACATGACGACATCCGGCATCGGCTCGTGCCTGCTGGGTTACGCCGACCCAGACGTAACGGACGCGGTTGTCCGCCGCATACAGCTCGGCTCGATGTGCACGTTGAATCCTGTCGAAGAAGTCGAACTGGCTGAAACGCTGATTGAACTGCACCCCTGGGCTGAACGCGCGCGATTCTGCCGGACCGGTGGGGAGTCGATGGCGGCAGCGGTCCGCATCGCCCGTGCCGCGACCGGGCGCGACCTCATCGCTTTCTGTGGCTATCACGGCTGGTCAGACTGGTACCTGGCAGCCAACCTCCCCCGGCACCAGACCGAGCCCTCGGGGAATGGCGACCAGTTGCGCGGCCACCTGCTGCCCGGACTGGCCCCGGCTGGTGTACCGGCGGGCCTGGCGGGAACAATGCTCCCCTTCTCGTACAATAATCTGGACGAACTCAAACGCCACGTTCGTGAACACGGCCGGGAACTGGCCGCGGTCGTGATGGAGCCCACACGTGCCACCGAGCCAGAACCTGGATTTCTCGAAGGGGTCCGCGAGCTCTGCGACGAATGCGGGGCGGTGTTCGTCCTCGACGAGATTTCCGTGGGCTGGCGACTGGCACACGGGGGCGCGCACCTGAAATACGGTGTGAACCCCGACCTTGCCGTCTTCGCGAAGGCGCTCGGCAACGGGCACCCGATGGGGGCCATTATTGGCCGCGCCGCGGTCATGGAAGCGTGTCAGAATTCCTTCATCTCGAGCACCTACTGGACCGAAGGGGTCGGCCCGACTGCCGCACTGGCCACCCTGCGCAAGATGCAACAAGTGGACGTCCTCGGGCACATCAACCGGATTGGAAACCGTTTCCGGAACGGCTGGATTGATCTCGGCCGAGTACACGGTGTGCCAATCCGGACGTCAGGTCACGCCCCAATCATGACCTTTGGTTTCGAACACCCCGAAGCTGCGGCGCTGGGCACCTTGTTTACCACTCGCATGCTGGACGCGGGATTCTTAATTGGCAGTGGATTCTACCCCAGCCTCGCGCACGAAGATCGTCACGTCGACACGTGCCTGGCTGCCGCAGGAGAAATCTTCCCGGAAGTGGCCGCAGCGATTCGAGACGGTAATGCCCAGACCCGTATTGGCAGCCCCGTCCGGCATAGCGGCTTTGCCCGACTGACCTGATTCGTCACAAGTTGTACGTTTCGCATAATCGCGCCAGGCGGGAAAGCTGGCGTCTGCGCGTGTATGTCACCCGAAAATGGCGGGAAATGGTTTGACACGGGTTCAGTTCAGATTTAAACTCTGAAAACGTCGAAAAGCAGTTTGCAGCCGCCGAGTTTATCAATGTCAGCCGTCGTCTCTAATTTGATCGCAGTGCCTCACCGTCCAACCGTGGTGGGTATTTCGATTATTATTACCAGTCACACGCGACCTTGAGGCCCGGCGTCATAGATACGATCCAGCCCACCCTCAGGTCGCCTTGGCCTGAGGGTTTTTTCGTTTTAGGACTGCTTATTGTCAGTCAGTTTCAGTCAACAGTTGCCGGCAACGCTCACTCGAACGCCGGCACGGCCAAAGGTTTTTCAGCATGTCACGAATCCAGCTCTACGATACGACCCTGCGCGACGGCAGCCAGGGTGAGGGAGTCAATTTCTCGCTGGAAGACAAGCTGGCCATTACGATTAAGCTTGACGAACTTGGATTTGATTACGTGGAAGGTGGCTATCCACTCTCCAATCCCAAGGATCACGAATACTTTCAACGAGCGGCGAAGTTACCCCTGAAGCACGCCAAGGTAACGGCTTTCGGCATGACACGGCGCCGCGGCATCTCGGCTGCGGAAGATGTCGGGATGCAGGCCCTGGCGGAATCTCAAGCGCAGGTCATTACGATTGTCGGCAAGACATGGGACCTGCACGTTTTCGAAGTTTTGCGCGTCGACGAAGCCGAGAATCTGGCGATGATCCAAGATTCAATTGCATATATGAAGTCGCTCGGCCGCGAGGTCATTTACGATGCCGAGCACTTTTTTGACGGCTTCAAAGCCAATCCAGAATTCGCATTGAAGACAATTCTAGCCGCCCAGGAAGCGGGCGCTTCGCTGGTCGTTCCCTGCGACACGAATGGCGGAACGATGCCAGAAGGAATCGTCGCGGCCATCCAGGAAGCACAACGAGTCCTCAGCATTCCAGTAGGCATCCACTGTCACAACGACTGCGAATTGGCGGTCGCAAATTCACTCGCCGCGGTCGATCATGGAGCAATTCAGGTCCAGGGGACGATCAACGGCATCGGCGAACGTTGTGGGAACGTTGACCTGATCAGCATGGCCGCGAACTTGTCGCTCAAGAAGGGATATTCCGTGCTGGCCGAAGGGGGCATCGGCCGCCTGACCGAGCTTTCGCGCTATGTCTACGAGATCGCCAACATGAATTTCCGCAACGGCCAGCCCTACGTCGGCGCGAGTGCCTTCGCTCACAAGGGTGGCATGCATGTACACGCCGTCAACCGCATCGCCCACAGCTACGAACACACCAACCCGGAAACCGTGGGTAATGTGCGCCGCGTGCTGGTCAGCGAGTTGTCCGGGCGATCAAACATCGTCGCGAAGACCACCAAGTATCGCATCGAACAAGACAACGAGCTGATGACAAAGATTCTGGAACGCGTCCAGGATCTGGAGAACGAAGGCTACCAGTTCGAAGCCGCGGAAGCCTCGTTCGACATCCTGGTCAAGAAAGTCACGGGCAACTACGAACCCTGGTTCGAACGCCTGCACTATCGCGTCAATGTCGAGGCCGATCGCACCGCCGCTCCGACTACTGAAGCCATCCTGAAACTCAATGTCCAGGAACGCACGGAACTCGTCGCCGGTGAAGGTGACGGGCCGGTAAACGCACTGGATAACGCTCTGCGCAAGGCGTTACTGCCAGCCTATCCCCGGCTGGCGGAAATGCACCTCGTCGACTATAAGGTGCGCGTGATTAATTCCACGGAAGGGACGGCGGCCCGGGTACGGGTCGTCATTGAAAGCCGGGACAATGCGGACGTCTGGAGCACGGTGGGCGTCAGCGAGAACGTGATCGAAGCGAGTTGGTTGGCGCTGGTCGACAGTGTGGATTACAAATTGTACAAAGACGCGGGCGAATTGCAGAAATAAGCAGGCGGGGGCTGCAAGCGTCAGTGGCAGCGCGAGGATTCGTGTTATGAATCAAGCCTTGTTGGAAGAAGTCATCAGTCACCCTGATTCGAGCTTATTGCGTTTTACTGTTGATCAGTATCAGCGTCTGCTGGATGACGGAGTCGTCGCTGATGGCAGCCAGTACGAACTGCTGGATGGTTACATATTTCATAAGAATCGGGCAGACGTCGGAGCGGATGAAATGATTCACAGTCCGCGTCATTCCCGCCGCCTGGCAAAGCTCACTCCCATCCTCAATCAGGCCGCACATGACCTCGAGATAGAACTCTATTGCCAGCTGCCCTTGCAAATTGACCCGCACAGCGCCCCCGAACCTGACTTTTCATTTGTCATACCATTTCCGGAGACGGCAGATGATAGACATCCTGGGCCGTCTGATGTCTGCCTGGTGGTGGAGGTCGCCTTAAGTTCGCTAAAACGTGATCGCGAAGGCAAGCTACCAATTTATGCCCGCGCCGGGGTTCCCGAATATTGGATTCTCAATCTTGCCGATCGACAGTTAGAAGTCTATTCCAAGCCCGATCGATTGAATGGATGCTTTCAAGCACAGGTGATCGTACAACCTGGAAATCAGGTGACGATTACTGGGCCGAACGGAAAATCAATTGAGCTGAGTGTGACAGACCTTCTGTGAAAGACTGAGAACATTGCAGCAGCGTTGAGCCGCGGGAAACTTCGATAACCAAACAACCTGAATTGCCGTGAAATTGAGGTGCCAGTCATGAGCGCCGGAGTATTAGAAGAAATTGTTGCCGGACACCTGCGCGGAATCCCGCGGATGAATGTCGAGCAGTTCGAGAGATATATGTCCAGCGGGCTGGCGGGTGAGAATGTTCGCTGCGAACTGTTAGATGGCTACCCCATACTCAGAAATTGCGCGGCAACCGGAGACAACCCAATGATCATGGGGGCGCGGCACACTTTCGTCGTTGACGCGATGAATTCGTATCTCGCCCGCTATCTTGCGGGTTCAATCTGGAGTCATAAATGTCAAACTCCAATCGAGCTGGATGACTTCAACCTCTTAGAGCCAGACCTAACAATCATCCGCGGACGCAGTATTGACTACGCCCCT
>CAZQUW010000074.1:0-5281 GCA_964596215.1 uncultured Planctomicrobium sp.
GGCCGGGGCGGCCATCCTACGGACAGGCGACTTCTTTGCTTTCTTTGCCCCCTTCGGATCCCATCACCAAATACGTCAGCGTTCCGCATTCGAATTCACCGGCCAATCACAAAGGACCACGGACTACTGACCACGGACAACAGACCAATCCCATTCTCGCAAGTTCTTCGCATCGCATCTAATTGCCGACCCGCCCAAATCCGCTGATTTGCACTCCCGCAAAAATTCCTCCGCAACCCAAACCACGTCGGCGTTGGCAATTTGGCAACAATTTCAATCCTCATAGAGCGCTCCGAACTGGGCAGCAGGTTCTACGGCAAAAGCTGGCCCTTTTCTCCCCTCAACGCGACTTCGCTGCGCGCCGAGACGCACTTCACACCTGTCAAACTGGGTGCTCTTTTCTGTCCGAGTAGAGTCTGCCAATTGTAGCAGTTTTGCCGGAAAAAACACGTGTGTGGCTCGTCGCAAACCCTTACCTGGTTGAGCATTCCAGAAAACTGTAAGAACCGTCAGAAGCCTTGTGGAATGATTGATTCCGACGTTCGTTACCAGCCGAATTTTGTACTGACCCGTGGTGGGTGGAGACCATACCAGAGGGTTCATACTGACGAAGAAAACTCCCCGGAAAGATTCGGGAGAATTGTTCTGCTCGCGGGCAGATCTGTCATGCTAGCCAGTCTAGCAATCGTAATTTACGGGACGGATCTCGTGACCTGCGGCATTGTCCGGCGGGGTACCGTCCAAGGAGGGGTTCATGCCTCGGAAGCTGTTGCGTGTTGCGTTGGTTGCCGCGGTGTTTCCCGCGTTAACACCCGAAATCTCGTTCGCCCAGACGGCCAAAGTCGCGCCCACCGTGCGAACTGCCGCACCGGCTGCTGCTCCGAACGCGGCAGCGCCGAAAAAGGGGATTGCCGGCTGGTGGCAGAAGGTTCGCGGTCAAAAGCCCGCGACACCGGCACCGGCCCCCGTCGCTGGTGCGGCTCGGATCGTGCGAGTCTCTGCTGAACAGTCAGCTCCGGCCGCTCCGGCTGCCGACCAGGCTTTCGAACTGGAAGGCAACGCTGACGTCGAGATGCTGCGTCGCAGTTCCGGACGGCGGCGTCCCACGTTCAACGAATCGGCCGCGGATACTGCTGCTACCAAACAAATGGTGACGCAGTCGGATCGCTCGGACTTTGAGAATCCCTTCCCGGATGACACACCTCGTCGTCGCAGTGCCGCGACGCCCGAGTCCGAAGTTGCGACGGTCGCGGCACCCCAGGCCGCCGCGAACGATTTTGCCACTCCGGTCAGCGACGAACCGGATGCCTATCCGATTGAAGCGGCTGCCCCGCCCGCAGACGTGACGGCCGGATACAATGCCCTGCAGGGGGCTGTTCCGCAATATGACACGACTGCCATGCAGGCTGAAGCGGCTCCGGCGAATGATGTCAGTTTTGCCAACCCGATTCCTGCTCGGCCCACCGGGTCGGTCATGAATGGGATGAATGGCGGAACTCCGACCTATCAGACTCAACCGAACATGGTCTACGGTCAACCCGGTGTGTCGCGTGTCGATGGGGCGTTGTACCCGTCGCCGCAGCCTGGCATTCCGGCGTACGTCGGCCAGACGATGATTACCAATCCGGCCTTCGATCCGCACGAGATGCTGTACGCTCACCGCTATCGTGGTCTGTATGGTCCGTTCTACCACAAGACCCATCGGCACTGGGTGCTGACGCCGTTCGGAATCTGCAAGAGTGAAAAACGCATCCTGATGGGGACTGAAGTTCGGGTGAACTACAAGTCGCACATCAGTCCGTTTGCCCTCTTCTGGCCCCCCGTGTCGCACTAAATGACATTGTTCGAGATGGGGCCCGGGGATATGCCCTTCGCCCCCCGCGAACAGCTGTTCGGTTCCGGCGTGGCTGCGGGCCGCATTGGACAGGGATGGAAACTGTGAACGGCTGATACAGAGACTTCTGCGGCAGGTGTTGCCAGAGGAAGGCCTCAGTGAGAACCGTGCTCGGTATAGGCAATTTGATACTTTTATTTTCAGGAACGAAGCACATGCTGACTCAACATACATCGTCACGGCTGTGGGTCGCCGGGTTGGTCTGCCTGCTGGCGACGTCTGCGTCAGCCCAGGACCGCACCGCCAGCAGCGGGGCACAAAAACCGGCCACCCGCGGGCAGGTACAACCCGTCAGTTATTGGCATGGAGTCCGTTATGGTACTCCCGTCAATTACCACAATGCCTATGCGGGCTATGCCCCCGGTTACAATGTCTACCCCTCGAGTGCCAATATTCCCAACGGGGGCTATACGGCGTACGGGCATTCGGGCGGCAGCTGCCACTGGTGTAACAAATCGAACTGCCATCACCAGAACTGCGCTGAGTGCCGCGCCGACATCGGCCGCCGGTTCCGCTGCAGCATGGCCTGGTTGAAGCCGTTGACCTACTGGGATGCCGGCTGCCAGACAGATATCATTGCGTTAAACCCGAACTACGCCCATCCGAACGATCTGCACCAGGGTTATGCCGCCCAGGGCTATGGTGGTCCGGTCTCGATCCCCCAGGCTCCTAACGTTCGCAGTAATTACAACTACGGCTGGGGGATTCCTTCCTCCCGCTTGACCCCTACCAGCGTGCCTTACGGCTACTAGGGTACTGATTAGCCTGAACGTTGGGTGCCACTGGCTCTGCCAGTGCTTTGTGAATCGGCGAAATCCAAGTTCGCACTGTCACAGCCAGTGGCACCCGGCCCCAAAGTCAGACGGTGACAAAGCACTGGTGCTCTGTCCGTACTCGTCGCAGAATTCCTTGGAATTCTCGAGCAGATCCTGAATTGAAAATCGGACGACGTTCTGCGGCGACGCAGCCCACGGTCTCGAGATTCTTCACTTAGTTCACGACGTTTGTCCCTGTATTTCGCAGGGCGGCGATTGGAAATGGCACTGGGACGGTGCCGACTGCACTGCAGCAGGTTTCGATTCTGTCCGGCAGCCGGACGATTCGCCACAGGGATTGGTAACATGAAACTGATGATGACGATTCTCCGTCGCCCCGCGGCCGTGGCTGGCCTCCTGCTGGCCCTGAGCGCTCCGGCAACTGGCTTTTCGGCGGAACGCTATGCGACCCAGACGCGCCAGGTCGCCCCGCTGGGAACACCGATTCAACAAACCAACTACAACTGCCCGAATGGCAACTGCTATCAGGGTGGCGGGGGATTTGGCTGGGGGGGCAGCTGTCCTTCCGGGCATTGCCACGGTGGCGGACTCTTCGGCCACGGCTGCTGTCACGGTTCGGCCTCGGGCAATGCCTGGGTCCGCCCGCCCGCCACCTGGGGCTTGTCGCGGACGCCGAATACCTACCGCTACTACTGGAATTCCCAACTGGCCGGGGTGCCGTCCGTCAGCGGCGGGCCTTATCCGATGGTCTATCAGCCGACCGATACGACCCAGATGGGCTTCTATTACCAGTCGGTGCCCCGCTGGCAGTATCGTCCTGAAATGTTGCCTCCGGCCCCGGCTCCCAACTGGCCCCTGGGGATGAATTCCGCCGTGGGAACCTATCACACCGGCTACGTCAACGGCACGGTCAATACGACCCCGGTCTACGCTCCGGCGAATGCTCAGCCCAATGCCGTGAGCCCGGTGACGCCCGCCGACCCGCAAGTTCCCGCCGTGGCGCCACCTCCCCCGGTAGAGCCCAACGTGAACGTTCCGGAACCGGAAGCCGCCGTGTTCCCGAACCGTCGCCGCCGCTAATTGGTGACACCGTCTAAAACTCACAGCCCGGATTGCTGAGCAGCGATCCGGGCTGTGGGCGTTTACGAGGGCAATGTCAAAGCTAAGAAATCGGGTGCCAGTGCTATTGGCGAATCCCATGACACGGGGCACTGGCAGAGCCCGTGGCCCCCAGTCCCCAATTCAAACGTTGACAGAGCATTAGACTTCCTGCAGCCGCTCGGTGGCGTCACCGAACTTGTCGACTTTGACATTCATCTTGTCCATCATCGACATATAGAGCCGGCACATCTGGCGGTTGGGCTGATCCTTGTAATCGAGGATCCGTCCCGTCTGAATCTTTCCGCCACCGCGACCGACCATCACGACCGGCAGCTGCGTCGCGTCGTGACCACCACTCATCATGCTCGAGCACAGCATCAGCATCGAGTTATCGAGCGCGGTCCGTTCGCCTTCCTGAATTCCGTCCAGCTTGCGGGCGATGTACGCCATTTGCTCGACGAAGAACTGGTTCACCTTCAGCCAGTCTGCCCCGTCGGAGTGTGACAGCAGATGGTGAATCATGTAGTCCACACCCAGGTGCGGGAAGCGGAGCGACGAGTGGTCGTTGTTCAACTTCAGCGTCGTGATGCGCGTGGTGTCGGTCTGGAAACCGAGGACCAGGATGTCGCACATCAAACGCATATGGTCGGCAATGTTCTGCGGAATTCCTTCGGGCGGTCGGGGGATGTTCGGCTTGTCGAGCGTCGGTCGCCAGCCCTGCAGTTCACCCTGCTTGCCGGCGTTCGCGATCCGTTGTTCGACGTCGCGTACCGAGTCCAGATATTCGTCGAGCTTACGCTGATCGGTCGTGCTGATCTGGCGGCGAATATCGCTGGCGTCAGCCAGGACGGCATCCAGGACACTCTTGTCCCCCCGCTGCACTTCGTCCTTGAAGAGCCGGTCAAATGCCAGGGCGGGATAGAGTTCCAGCGGCGTGGGAGTGGTCGGCGACGTCCAGGAAATATGCGAGCTGTAGAGCATCGAATAGTTCTTGTGGACCGACGGATTGGATTTCTCACAACCCAGCACCAGGCTGGGGACCTTGGTCGAGCGGCCATAGGTCTGGGCGAGGTACTGGTCGACGCTGGTGCCGGAGCGAATCTCGCCGCCGGACGCGAGCGGTGCCCCGGAGAGGATGTTGCCGGTTTGCGAGCTATGGATATTCCCCTTCAAGGCCTGCTCGTTGTAGAGCCCCTTGATGAAGAGGGTTTTTTCGCGGAAGTCCTGCAGCGGCGCGAGCACCTTGCCGAACTCCATCCCCTGCCCTTCCCCCTTGGCCCACCATTCGCGGCTATGAAAGCCGTTACCGGCGAACAGGACCGCCAGGCGGACCGGTGCTTCGCTGGCCTGCTTCGTGCCGGTGGCATCGTCGCCCCACACATTGAGCGACTCCAGCCACGGTAATGCCATCGTAACACCGAGGCCACGCAGCATCGTGCGACGTGAAAATTGATGAGTATCCATGGAGCGCTCCTGTAAATGGATTTTAGGTAAGCCCGGCGGCGTCAGT
>CAZQUW010000074.1:5381-13127 GCA_964596215.1 uncultured Planctomicrobium sp.
GTCAGTGTGGTCGTTGTGCTACTCGTCTGTGGCCCGTTCCCGTCCGCGGATTTCGCGGAACTGGCGGCTCTGGATGATTGTTTCGATCGCTGTGACGACCTTGTAGTCGTTCTTCTTCAGCGTCGTCTGCATCTCGGTCAGGAGAGGCTCATCGGATAATTGTACGGCGCGCCCCAGTGAATAGCCGAGCAGTTTTTTGCAGAATTGGCGCACAAAGGCGTCGCGGCGGACGTTGAGCAGGTAGTTACGCAGCCCTTCCGGACCGGTGAATTGCGAACCGTCGAACGCGGTGACCCGTGTATCGAGGGGGCGATTTCCCAGATCCTTCTCGCGAAATCGACCGATGGCGTCGAAGCTTTCGAGGGAGTAACCGAAGGGATCAATGCGTTGATGACAGCCCGAACATTTCGGGTCATTCACATGCTTTTCGGTCAGTTGCCGGACCGTCAACGTTTCGGCCGCTTCATCTTCAGGCAGCAGGGGCACACCCTTGGGAGGACGGGGGAGGCGTTCCCCCAGGATGACTTCGCTGATCCAGTTGCCTCGCAAAATCGGACTGGTGCGGGAGGCTCCCGACTGCTTGCTCAGTGTTGTCGCCTGCCCCAGGATGCCGCCGCGAGCAAACTTCTTCATCCCCTCGACACGTCGCCATTCGGGCCCCGTGACGCCAGGAATTCCGTAGTGCCGGGCGAGGTCCTCGTTCAGGAACGTGTAGTCGGCGTCCAGGATATGCAGGACCGAACCATTATTCTGGAACAGATCGGTGAAGAACTGAATCGATTCCTCGTACATCGCACCGCGGAGGCTGATGAACGTGGGGAAGTGCCGATCGCTCTTCTCGTCCAGATGGTCAAAGTCGTGAATATGCAGCCACTGGCAGGCAAACTCCGTCGCCAGGCGGCGCGTCTTCGGATCGCCCAGCATACGTTTCGATTGAGCCAGCAGGTGCTGTGTATCGGTCAGTTGTCCCGCTGCTGCGGCTTTCATCAACTCTGCATCGGGAGCCGAGGCCCAGAGGAAATAACTGAGACGATTCGCGAGTTCATAGTTTGAAACGGGTCCCTGCTGGTCTCCGGGAACCGGCTTCTCGATGCGATACAGGAACGACGGGGCCACCAGCATGCGGGCCAGCACCAGTCGGAACGCCTCCTCGTGGGGCATCTCTTCCTTCCGCAACAAGGCGTACAGGTTGCGAAGTTCCTGGGTTTCGGCCGCGGTTAATGGGCGGCGGTAAACTTTGGGAGCGAACGCGAGCAATGCGTCGAGCTGTTTGGGTTCGTCGTCGATGAGCCGTTTGCGGAACGCCGCGGCCCGATCATTGATGGGCTTGCGGAGGGGCTCGAAGACCTTGGGGTCAGCGTCCTGGGTCGCGTACTCCATCAACTGGATGAAGGCGTCGACCAGCGTCAACGCATCCTGGCTGATGTAGTGCAACTCGTCCCACAAGCGGTCGAGCTGCGCTTTCTGCGCATCATCGAGCATCAGGCGGACCAGGTGTTCGTCTTCGCGATAGAACAACGTCAGCGTGACGACTTCGTCCACCGGCACAATCTTGGTGTAGCAGAGTGCGGCGGGGAAGAGCTGGCGGTATTCATCGAATGCCGCTTCAATCCGTTTGCGGGCCGCACTGTTTTCCGTGACGACGATGGGTGTGGAATAAGCGGTCCGGCGGTTGTCATCGCTCCAGGTTCCGCCGGCCAGTGTCACTTTGACTTCACTGGTCACCAGGCCCGCGGCCCGGGTGGGCTTGCCGACGACGACTTCCAGTTGCACGCTCCCCTCGGCACCGGTCACCGGATCCAGCATGCCGGTTGTAACCAGTTCGCAACCCTCGACCAGATCGGCCGGGAGGGTGAATGTGATGACCGACGGTGCCTGTACGCACAAGCTGGCGGCATCAACCGGACTGCCGTTGGGATGTTTTCCGAACAGTGCCGGATCGAGACCATACGCGGAGCTGGCCGGTGCTGGTTTAGTGGCCTCAGGTTTGTTCGCCTCGGGGGCGGCACTGCGCATCGCGGTGAACAACGGACCGCTGAATGAGGTCAGTTGTCGATAGAGCACGGCATCCGGGCTGTCCTTGGCTGCCGGCGGAGGAGAAGTCAGCAATTTTTGGACATCATCCGCGACCTTGCCCTTGGCATCCACGTCCGCAGTGGCCAGCCACTTTGCCAGCAGCGAGTCATTGGGGATGATCGGGCCGACATCGGTAGGACCACCCTTCTCGGGCTCGGTATAGAAGTGCCAGACCCCGTTGTTGCCAAACTTGTCGGCGTGCGGATTGCCGGCCAGGATGTCGCTTGAAACATCAGCCGCGAGGTTCCAGGTTTTGGCCCCGTCGCCGGTTGAAGTCAGCTGCAAATCGACGGCCGTCAGATCGCACGCGTGGTTTCCGTCGCGCGGTCCGATCAGTAACGAAACCAGGTCGCCAGTTTGAATGACGACGTTTTCGAGCGGACCAAACTTGACGGGCTGAGCCCCGTGGGCAATGCCCGCGGCGAGCCGTTGCCGAGTCGTTCCGCGTCGCAGTTCGAGGGACCATGTGACCCCGTTGCCACATTCCGGATGGGCATGGGTCACGACCCCTTCGACCTTCAGGATGGACTTAACCGGGCTGCGCCAGCCGATGGCTGCGCGTAACGTGGGGGACGGATGCACGGCCACGCTGTGGGGCTTCATATTGCCGGGTACGCGCACCGCCTGATCGGACGAATTCGCCAGCAGCAAGGGCGTATCATGAGTGCCCCAGCCTTTCACGAAGTCGTAGGTGGCCGCATTGTCGATCTTCGTTTTGAAGTGCCCCTGCAGATCGACAATATCGCTCGACCCGACGCCGAGATAATCGAGCCACGCGCGGAGTGCGACTGGTTCCACATTGTATTTCTTGGCCAGATCGACCGAACTGTCTTTACCGTTCGCAGCAGCGGCTTCGGCGGCGGCGTCCAGGTATTGGGCGGTATTGGCAAACATCCGCGTACGGAGGGCGGCCAGATCGCTGGCGACTTGACGCACATCACGCAGCAGCAGATCCGGCCGTCCGGGGGCGACCAGCCGCGGTTGTTGCCAGATGGCAAAGTCGTGGTCATGGCCGTCGCCGACGTCTGACGCCACGAGTGACAGCGTGATGTCCTGGCCATCAGTCGCGGCGGGCACCTTGAACTTCACTTCTTGCTTTGCGAGCACCGGGCTGACCGGTTCCTGCCACGACTTCGGACCGCCCACCTTACCGATGTGACCGACGGTGGCAAACTTCCACAGACCCTTCTGCCAGGCGGCAACTTCTGCGGCGAGTTTGGGGGTGTCTTCGGGCTTGGCCATGCGCCAATGTTCGCGCAGGCCGTCCAGTAGTAATGACGGTTCTTGACTGGTCAGTTTGGTCCACAGGATGCCGAGATACTTCGCATTCAAGCCCCGTTCGCGGGCCACCACGGCCACCGATTTGCTGCCCCTGGTCAGCGCGTCGCGTTCTTCGACTGTCGCAGCCAGGTAAGCTTCAACCGGCAGCCGGCCACCCTGGTTGGTGTCGAAGATAATGCCTTGCAGGTTGACCTTGTCGCCACCTTGCGTTGCCGTGAACTCACGGTACAGATTGCGAATCTGCACGAGGAGTTTTTCGGTCTCATCGGGCCGGGTGGTCGAGGCCGAGAAGCGGAAACCATCCGGCAGCAGAATCGCGTGATTGGCGACTTCTTTGGCCGCGTCGAGGTACTTCGTGACGAGCGCGGGGGACATGACCAGGGCGTTGCCGGTATTTGTAAAGCCTTCCCCGGCGGCACCGTCCACGGGAAATTCGCGTGCGGGATCCAGAGTGGCGACACCGGTCAAGTCGCGCAACGTGTAGGTGTATTCGACGTTGCTCAACCGTCGCAGAACCACGCGGCCGGGATCACCCGCGTGGGCGGCCGCTTCCAGCGTCAGGTAACCGCGGACCCACTTCTGCAACCTGGCCCGTTCCGCATCCGTCGGCTGGGACGCGTCCTTCGGCGGCATCTGCCCGTTGTCGAGCATTTCGCCAATCTTTTGCCAGACTTGCGAATGCTGGCGAACGTCTGACCACTTGGCGAAGGCGGCCAGATCGAGGTCTGCCTCGACCCGGTCGCCGGCATGGCATTCCTGACAGTAACGCTGCACGAGTGGCCGAATTTCAGGCTCGTAAGCCTGTTCGAGTGTTTTGGCATTCGGCTCGTCTGCCAGGGTGGGCAGACCTGACGTAAGCAGCAGGGTGAGAGACATTACGCCCACAGCGCCCATCGTCAGCATTCGCAGCGTTGTCAAAGTCATACGGGTACTCCCATGCGTCCCTTGTGATATTCAATGTGTTGACGGAGTTCACTGGTCGCCAAAGCCACGTCCTGGTGGTGGAGGGCGTCGATGATCCGTTGATGTGCTTCAATGCCAGGCAGCCAGTCCGCTTTTTTCAAGCTGTCGCGGAACCGTTGAAAGAAGATTTGCAGCAAGTCGTTAAAGGCCACCAGCGGGGCCAGTCCGCTGGCGTCCAGCAGAGCCCGGTGGAAACCGATGTCCATTTCAATCCATTTCTGCAGATCCCGTGTATTCCGAAATTCGTCGACGTGTTTGCACAACGATTCGTATACGGTGGGATCATCCGCCATGCGTCGGGCTGTATACGGCAAGGCACCAATTTCGATGACGACGCGCGTGTCGAGAAGTTCACGCGGCGATCCGTTCTGCAGTGCGGGGTGGAAGCCCAGGTGCTCTGTGACGCGTTCCAGGCAAACCGTTCCGACAGTCAGACCGACGCCCGTTTTTGACTCGACGATCCCGAACAGTTCCAGGGCCTTCGTGGCCTCACGCAGGCTGAGCCGACTGACACCGAATTGTTCGGCCAGTTCAGTCTCGTTCGGCAATCGATCACCAGGCTTCAGGCACCCGGCAGTGATGTACTTCTTAAGGCGTTCGACAACGACATCACGAATCTTTACGCGCTGAATTGTTGACAAGAGGGCACCTTTTCCCAATTTGGCGACAGACGGAAGTCACCGAGACGCAAGATATACATTATCAGACAATCAGAATGAGTCAAGCGATTGATTCACCCTGCCCCGGACATTTGCCCATTGAAAAACCGGACCGAGATCATGGAACATCGGACATCTTAGCGAAATTATTCGGCGCCGTGTCGCGATTCGTGGCAACAATTCGTGAATCCGCTAAGTCCATGGTCTGACTCACGATACGCTCAACATGTCAGACAAGTGTCTGTGGTCGTACCCAGTAAACCCGGGGGCTCGGTGACCGACCCTGGAAATCTCGCTTTCGAGCGACGAGGTCTGTTCCGTTGAATAGATGTGATGCAGAGAGAAGGTCCGTGGGTGGCTCGGGAAATGGATGTATGGGAAGACTGCGGGTTTGTGGGGGCTGTGCAAACGATGAAACCCGTTGACTTCATAAAAACTCCAGCCACCTTTAAGCCGATAAATAGGTATAATCGAACTATCCGCCCTGATGTGCATGGTTGACGTTTTCAAGCCGCCACGTTGACGGAAAATCTCGATTCTGTGGAGTGATGCTATGGGATGGTTTCCTCGAGGTGCTTCAAAACGTGCCGCCGTGCGGGCTTGGCTCTGTTCGAGTCTTGTCTGTTCGTGTGCCATCCTGCCGGTCTGGTCCCAGGACGGAGATATTCCTGATCCGACGATTGACGACTTCACGCCCCTCCCCGCCGCGATTGGCTCGGAAGAGGAAGCTCCCGCACCGTTTTCCGATCCTGAGGTGAATGAGAGCGAATTGGAATTTGGAGCGTCTGCAAATTTGTCGTCTCAGCAGAACGGCTTTTTGAAGCAGTCGGCGGTCGAGCGGCAGCGTGCCTTCTTCGATGCCATGAACAATTCCGAAGAAACGCTCAAGTTGGGTCGCGATTCGTTTGAACGGGGGCTGATGCCGCTGGAAGACTATGCCGACCTGACGGAGGCGGCCCTGGAAATTCGCCTGTCGGTCGCCGGGTTACAGAACGATCGTGCGGCTCGGGTGGCGGCTTTGGTGAACCATGCCGATTTGATGCGTTCCGCGGCACGTCAGCATCGGGAATTCAATCAGCCCGCCTCCACAGGCTGGGAAGCCGATACGGCCTATGCCGAATTGCTGAGTGCCAACGCCGATCTGCGGGTTGCTGCGGCGCGTGGGGACCGTGATTCCTACATGACGGCAGTGTCGCGCAGTCAGAAAATGGCCGAAGCCCATTACGATTTGCGGTCTGCTGATTTTGATCAGGGACTCGCGTCGCTGCCGAGCCTGGCGCGGGCGGCATCCTATCTGACCACGGACGTAGGGGTTGCTGCCGATAACCGAGCGGGCCAGCCGAATGAGCCCACGAAGTTTTCCGAGTACATCGCGAAACTCGAAGAAGTGGTCGAGCAGACGAAGACGTTTGCGGATCTGGAAGCCGGGATCGGTCGGGAAGACCGTTTGCATCAGGCGCAGTTTGAACTGGCGAAGGCGGAAGGTCGACTGGCTCTGCAACAGAAAGACAAGCAGGCGGCGACGTCCGCATTCAACCGGGCCATCGATGCGTCCAAGGCATGGTACGATTCGCAGGTGAAGTTTTATGAGACCGGGACGGCCAGCTTGCGGGATGTGACGCAGGCCTGGTGGGGGCGCGCGGAGCTCAGTGATCTGACCGAGCGTGCCGGCTTGCGCCCCGATACCGCGACCCGTGCCGAAACGGACGCGGAATTGGGGGGCTTGAAAAAGCTCGTGGCGGTCAAGGAAGATCGCGAAGGACGCATTGCGGCCGACGTCGCTTATGTGAAGTCGCTGGAGTCGCTCCAGGGCTTGTGGGCCCGGCAGCGGGCGGTGATCGCCATGGCCGGCAAACAACCGGTCGTTTCGAAACCCGGCGTCCGCCGCACGCGGGTGATCGAAATTAACCCCGGTGCAGAGAGCAGGGAGGCTCCGGAAGGGGTCTCTGGTTCAACACCGGTCGTCGTCGATAAGACACCGCAGTCGACCGTCGAGATCGTCCGTCCGCAACGCCGAACGAAGAAATAATTCCGTTCGGCGTTGGTGCCGTTCCTCGGCGGCTGTACGTCTGGCCGTGACGATGCGGTGACGTCTGTATGCACGGCAGGCTGGCGATGCACCGGCACACGATTTGGAGCCAGGTGCAGCGCTGAACGCGGGTCTTACTTGAAGCCGTCGCGCAGTGCCTGATGGCATTCGACGCAATTGAGTGTCATGCGCTGGTACGCCAGTGCCGCGGCGTCGATGTCCTTGTCGCGTCCGGCATTGGCCAGCTGCTTGCAGATCCGGCGCAGCTCTTCGCTCATCTGCACGTAGTCCTTCGAATTGTTCGAGGTCCATTCTTCGGCCAGCGTCAGGATGTTCAACGCTGTCGCATTCTTCTCAATCCGCTCGTAGTCGCTTAATACGACTCCTTGCAGGATTTCTTGGGATATGAGCAGCTTGCTGTGCATGAACTGCTGACGCGGAGTTTTCTTGGGTTTCGCCGGATCCTCCGCCTTGTTCTGCGCAGTCGCCGTCAGGCCGCAGGCCACAAACAACGTCAATGCCGTTAATCCCCAGACTGCGGTGCGTAAAATTTTGTCGGAGTGGAACATGCTGGAATCCTTAACTGTAATAGTGAGTGCGCCGAAAGGGCAGAACGCCCGGCGTTGTGGAACTTCCCACGCGGTGACGGTGTGGGCAGTGACAACTGATTCCCCTTCAAGACGCAAGCATTGTGCCAGTCAGCCGGCGTTCCTCGCGACGTGCATTATGTTGCGCACA
>CAZQUW010000074.1:13227-15005 GCA_964596215.1 uncultured Planctomicrobium sp.
GCAGGATTGTCTTGGCACGAACATTGCTTATGGGTGAGTTGCACGGATGAACCACGAATCAGGGCGAACGGCACTCTGCGGTTCGCAAGTAAGGGAATGTTGAGGGGGATGGAAAGATGTTGAGTGCCGGATTGTTCCTGCTGGTATGCTCGCTGTCATCGGCCGTTTTCGGCTTTAGTGCTTACGCACCACCTGGTTGGACCTGGGTAAAGGCCACGTTCCTGGTGTGTTCGATACTGACAGCCGCATCGTATGCGGGGGGGACAATCGTAAGTCCGGCCGAATTGCGCGGAGCACTCGACGAGTTGTCAGATGGATAATTCGGAACTGTCAAACCCATCCTGGCAGGGCTCTCGCCAGTTGAAAAATGTTCTGCGGCAGGCATCGACTTGCCCGATTGTGATCTCTTAAATAAGGACCTTCAGCCATGTCGAATTCCGAATTGAATTCCAAGGTCGAGCAGGACGCCTGGTGTGATGCGACCGAGCATGCCAAGGAGGCCGCGGTCTCGGCTGGAGCGGTGGCTTGTCATCTGGGCAGTGCTGTCGGGGCATTAGCGAGTCAAGCTGTCAGCGATCTCGGTAAAGAAGCTGATGACCTGACGGCGAGTGCCGGGGTCGGGGTCCAGGTCCTGGGGGAGCGCCTCAGTGACTGCTGTCCGCAGTCGGGCGCGCTGGGAACGGCGTCTCAGGCGTTGGCCCAGAAGGTCAAGGAAGGGGGCATGTATCTGGAAGATGCCAAACTGACTGGTATCAGCAAAGACGTGGCTCATGTGATCCGCCGGAATCCGATCAGTGCCATTTTGATTGCGGTGGGTCTGGGCTGGTGCCTGGGACGTAAAATGAGGGGCTGAGTCATGTCCAGCGACGTCGACGAAAAGCCTGCGGCTGGAACCGCTGCGCCCAATACGGCAGACTTGCTGCGCGGGATCGTCGGTGATGTGCGGCACCTCATTGATCAACAGCTGCATCTCACGCGGTTAGAAATTAAAGCCGGAATTAAGCAGCTCGCTGCGGCAGGTTGGGTCTTGGGGCTGGCGCTGGTTGCTGTTTTATTCAGCGCCCTGCTGGGGTGTCTCGCCGTGACGCACCTCCTGCATTGGATGACTTCGCCCGTGAACGCGGATCCTGCGTCCCTGCCGTTATGGGCCTGCCATGCTGTGGTGGCGACGGTGCTGCTGGTTGCCGGGGCAGTCTTGTTCCAGATGGGCCGCAACAGGTTGAAAGCGATCGAACCATGTCAGATCTCAAGCCCCGAGAAGTTGAGGGAGCAATTGCCGTGGGGGACAACGCCGAACTGATTCGGCAGCAAATGGACGCGACGAAGTCCCAGCTCTCCGACAAGCTGCAGCAATTGGAACTGCAGATCGCCGAAACGGCTCAATCGACCGGCACCGCAGTCAATGCCACCGTCGAGGCAGTCAAGGACACGGTGGAGACCGTCCAGGGAGTCGCGCAGCGATTTAGCAATACGTTCGATGTGCGGCGTAAGATTTCCCGGCACCCCTGGCTGACCTTGGGGGCGTGTGCCGGGCTGGGGTATCTGATCGGCAGCCGCAGCCGAAAGAAGTCGCTGTCGATACCGCCGATGAGGGCGTCGATGGAATCGCTTCCCAACCAGGCTGGTGCTGGTGCTCCGGTCCTGGATGCGGCAGCGAGTTCGGCCGCGATCACCGCGGCTTATGAACGCGGCTTGCGGAGCTCGTCGTGGGATCTATTGCGCAGTGCAGCGCTGGCCGCACTGATCGAAATTGTGCAGGATGCAGCATCGCGGGTCGT
>CAZQUW010000074.1:15105-16436 GCA_964596215.1 uncultured Planctomicrobium sp.
TAATGTTGAGATATGCTGTCGTGTTTACGTGTGGTGGGTTGTTCGATCGACCTCCAGTAAAACCCGTAATTGAGTCGCCAGGCAGAATGAGTTTGCCAAGCGTGACTTTGCGTCTTTTGTCTGCGTCAGTTCGAGCTGAGGCTACGCCTTCGTGCGAGGCACAGGCCAAGAAATGGCCTTACCGATTGGTGTTTTGACTGACCACGGTTGACGCGTTGTCTGAGTTGCGTGACTTGGATGCAAATAGCTCACAAGCAGGCAAATGGCGCGCGGATCTGCACACTCCGCCGTAAACGTTGCGTTAACAGAGTGGCACACTAAAGGTTTCTCTTGTGTCACTAACTGTGCGTTGAGTTTACAAAATCGGGGATTGTGAGTAAAAGGATGGCAAATAGCTAAAGTTTGTGGTACTTGGGTACGCGTTGTGCGTGCATGTTGGACGTCGTAAACGGGGTTGCCGTACAGTTGCAGTTGCCGGGCTTCTGGACTGTGTCGGATGGTGATTCCGGGCTGTCGGGGTATGTTCGCCAGGCGAATTCGCCAAGGCATGCTTCCGACGAAATGTCATCCATCAAACAGGGGGGAAGTGATTATGTTTTCAACAGGATTGACACAGTTGGGACGGGCGCTGGGATTGGATTTCGCGCAGGGGCGCCGCCGCAAAGTGCGAGCTGAAGGTCGCTTCGGAATGGAAACCGAACGGATGGAAAGCCGCGCGCTGCTGTCCGCGTCGAGCTGCCTGAATCCGGCATCGGCAGAAGTGGGACGGGCTGTCGCCAAGGCCACGTTTGCCTATCCCCAAGTCGCCGGTACCTGGGAAGTCACGGGTGATGCCACCGGTACTGCGACTTTAACGCAGAACAAGAGCAAAGTGACCGCAAGCATCACTGCGATGGGTATTGAGGTCAACGCGAAGGGCAAATTCAAGAAGGCGACTCCCCATAACTTGATTGATACGGTAAAAGTCGCCAATCCCACCGGCATTGGACCGAAGAAGCTGAAAGTCAATGTGAACATCGATTTTGGTGCCGGTAGCGAGGGCCAGACTCCCACCTCGTTCAACGGAACCGTTAGTATCAGCGCCGTGGGAGTGACTCTCAACGTGCATGGCGAAAAGCTCACTTAGCCTGGGATAACCTGGCCACACGTCTGGTGTTCCCATCTGTGACTCCCCAATTCGCGGGGGCTTGGCGGGCTTCGTCAGGTCGACCTGTGAGTTGGGGTGTTTTGCTATTGGACGGAACGTTGCTGGTTCTTGCAGCGGTATTCGGTCCAGTGCGCTGCGGTACGAAGATTGTCGCGGTCATGTGCACCGGTCGCAGAATCGTTTA
>CAZQUW010000074.1:16536-25529 GCA_964596215.1 uncultured Planctomicrobium sp.
ACCAGAATGTGGCGGCCTGTCGTGGCATCACAGGAGAGTCTGTATGAGCCAGTCCATTGACCAGTTGCTGGGGCCGGAAGGTCAGTCATTGCTGGCGCATCGCTGCCAGACCATTCCCCGCGACATGTTGAATCTGCCGGGGCCAGACAGCCTGGACCGCGTGTTCGGTGCCAGCGATCGCTGCCCGCGAGTGCTGGTTAACCTGGCCCGGATGCACCAGCATGGACGTCTGGCGGGGACTGGGTATGTGTCGATCCTGCCGGTCGATCAGGGGATTGAGCACTCGGCGGGGGCGTCGTTTTCGCCCAATCCGATCTACTTCGATCCCGAGAATATCGTCAAGCTGGCGATCGAAGGGGGCTGCAACGCGGTCGCTTCGACGTTTGGTGTCCTGGGGATTGTCGCCCGCCGCTATGCCCACAAGATTCCGTTCATTGTGAAGATCAATCACAACGAACTGCTGACTTATCCCAATAAGTACGATCAGATCCTGTTTGGCCGTGTCGATCAGGCGTATGACATGGGAGCGGCTGCGGTAGGGGCTACGGTCTATTTTGGATCGGATGAGTCCCATCGACAGATCGTCGAGATCGGGGCCGCCTTCGAACGGGCTCACGAACTGGGGCTGGCGACGGTCCTGTGGTGTTATCTCCGCAATGCCGCGTTCAAGGCCGACGAAGATTATCATGTCGCGGCCGATCTGACCGGGCAGGCCAATCATCTCGGTGTGACGCTGCAGGCCGATATCATCAAGCAGAAATTGCCTGAGACCAATGGTGGTTTTACGAAGTTGAAGTTTGGCAAGACCTCGCCGCTGGTTTACGAACGGCTGACTTCGCCCCATCCGATCGATCTCTGCCGCTATCAGGTTGCCAACTGCTACATGGGACGCATTGGATTGATCAATTCCGGGGGCGCCTCGGCGGGCGAATCCGACCTGGCCGAGGCCGTGCGTACCGCCATCATCAATAAACGGGCCGGCGGCATGGGACTGATCAGCGGACGCAAAGCGTTTCAGCGCCCGATGGCCGATGGAGTCAACCTCCTGCATCACATACAAGACGTGTATCTCAATCAAGACGTCACGATTGCCTGACCGGATGCCAGTCCATGCGGTTGGCCCTCTGGGCAGCAGAGCCCCTGGCACAGAGTCCGTAACCCTTTCGCTCCGGTGCTGGCGTTGTTAAACACCTTCGAACTGCGTTGCTGGCAATTGCCGCTTTCCCGTGCTGGGGCGCAGGCTGTGATCGGCACCTGGCCAGGAATGGCAGGCCGAGCGTTCCAGCCAGGCCCTCCGCCAGATGTTGAGTTTTCTGGTATGCGTATCGCGGGATGATGCAAGTCGTCTCAAGATCGCGTAAATTGAAGACGATCGAATGGACCACAGCTGACACGAATGGATGAGCCCAGGCGAGTCGTGAGTGCAGTTAGAACTTGAATTGAGGACGAGACCCCATGAGTAACAACAGCGGATTCCAACACATCCTGGTCGCCACTGATTTTTCGGTACCGTCCGAAGCGGCATTGAAACAGGCGATCTGGTACTCCCGCCAAACAGGGGCGAAGATCACGCTGGTGAATGTTTTGCCCGATCTGGCGAAAGCGATCATGACCGCATCGCCCGATGCCCGGCAGGATATTTTCTATGGCGAGGGAGATAAATTCCAACGGGAAATTCGCGAGGATTCCACGGCTCGGATGCGAACGCAGATTGCCGGTGCCCAGGCAGGAGATCTGGAGATTCGCTGCGAGACGATTCTGGGTGATCCGGCCATTGCCCTGATTCATGCCGTGCAGCAGGAACAGCATGATCTGGTGATGGTCGGTACCAGGGGGCAGTCGGCTCTGGCGAGACTGTTCCTGGGGAGTACGGCCCGGCGCCTGATTCGGCAATGTCCCGCGCCGGTCTGGGCGGTGAAGGGGACTTCCGAGGTCCCCTCCAAAGTTGTGATGGCGGCAACCGATTTTTCCGAAGTCAGTCGGCGGGCGGTCTCGATTGCCCGCCAGCTGGCCGCCGATT
The DNA here is from genome assembly GCA_964596215.1 of uncultured Planctomicrobium sp. Lineage (GTDB taxonomy): Bacteria > Planctomycetota > Planctomycetia > Planctomycetales > Planctomycetaceae > JAKFVC01. The sequence goes on from CAZQUW010000074.1 coordinate 18,557, forward strand.
CGGGCGCAGCGTTACATCTGATGCACGTGATTGACTCGAAGGATATTCCCGATCAATTGATCGAGCGATTGCCGGAAGGTAACTCGTTCCGCAAGGAAGTGAACGCCACGGCCGCTCGCCGGCTGGAAGAATTTATTGCGTCGGTCGGGGGTGATGTGGCCCAGATTCGGACGCACCTGACCTGGGGCATTCCGTCGCAGGAGATCGCCCGTACGGCGACACACCTGAACGTCGATGTGCTGGTGCTGGGGACCGTTGGCCGCAGCGGCATCAAGGGCGTCTTGCTGGGGAATACAGCGGAAAAAGTGCTCGAAAACTGCGAGTGCAGCGTTCTGACGGTGAAACCGGAAGGCTTTATCTCGCCCATCGATCCGCCATTCTGGCCGCTGCATCCCGATTCGCCGGTCCAGCCGCAGGCTTAGACCGTCAACGGCCCCCGGCGCGAACGGCCGGTTCCGCAGGCTGGTGCGCAGTGCAAGGGCCGAACTGGAAATCGTGCCGGTTCGTTGTGTGAACACTAACGCACCGGCACCCGGCCGGGGGCGGCGACATGAGGACGTGACCATTCAGGCTGGATCAGCGCTCGGTGTGAATACCGGCTATAATCGAGAATGCGGACATCAAAGGAGCCTGCCATGAAAATGAAACTGTCCTCAACCGCCTTCAAGCCGTTTGGCCCGATCCCGGTGGAGTATACCGGGGATGGTCGAGATGTGTCGCCGGCCTTGAGCTGGGATCATGCGCACGATGAGACGCAGGAGTTCGCGTTGATCTGTGATGACCCCGATGCGCCCTCCAGTGAACCGTGGGTCCATTGGGTGGTCTTCAAGATTCCTGCCGAGTGCCGGTTGCTGCCCGAGGGAATCGGCAGTCACGGTGGCCAGTTGCCGAGCGGACTTCTGCAGGGCCGCAATTCGTGGCCCTCCGAACCGACCGTCTGTTATCGTGGGCCGCTGCCGCCGCACGGTCATGGTGTTCATCACTACCACTTCCAGCTGTATGCACTGGATCAGCCACTCAATCTGCAGGCCGGGGTCACGAAGGATGAGTTGATGAAAGCGATGCACGGTCACGTGATCGACATGGCCGAACTGGTCGGGACTTACAAGCGCTGAGGAGATCGCAAGCGCTGAGGAGATCGGACTGACCCGTGCGGTGGACGGCAGGGCGAATCCTGTCGAACTGCCTGACAAACACCGAGCTGTGGAGAAATCTGCTTGACTCAGCCCGCACCGGGTTTTTGGGGAATTGCTGTCGACGAGCTGCTGCGGCAACTCGAAACGTCGCCGCGTGGGCTGACGGCCGCTGAAGCCCGCGAGAGGCTGCGGCGATTTGAGAGCGACCGTCTCCGGTCGCAACGTCGAACCAGCATGTCGCTCCTGCTGACGCAGTTCAAGAGTCCCATCGTCCTGCTGTTGATGGGCTCGGCGGTGTTGTCGTTTCTGCTCGACGACCAGACGAACGCGATCATCATCCTGCTGATTGTCGTCGCGAGTGGTCTGCTGGGCTGGTGGCAGGAGCGCAGTGCGGCCGACGCGGTCGCGCGGTTGCTGGAAGTCATCGAGACCCGCGCGACGGTCAGGCGCGAGGGACGTGAAACCGAGATCCCCGTCAATACCATAGTGCCTGGCGATATCGTCCTGCTGAATGCCGGAGACTTGATTCCCGGTGACTGCCGCATTCTGGATTCGAAAGACCTGCTGATCGACGAAGCGACACTGACCGGTGAGAGCTTTCCGGTAGAAAAAGTCGCCGGGGATTTGCCGGCGGACCTGCCGTTGAATCGACGGACTTCCGCTCTGTTTCTCGGCACGCATGTGGTCAGCGGTGCGGCGACGGTGGTGGTGGTGCAGATTGGCAAAAGTACCGAGTTCGGCCGTGTCTCAGCACGCTTAGCGGTGACTCCGCCCGATACGGCGTTTGAGCGTGGCATTCGAAATTTCGGCAACTTGTTGATCAAGATCACCGTCATTTTCGTGATCGCCGTGTTTGCCATCAACATTGCGCTGGAACGGCCCGTCGTCGAATCCCTGCTGTTCGCGCTGGCGCTGGCGGTGGGGATGACTCCGCAATTGTTACCGGCCATCACCAGCGTCGTGCTGGCTGATGGCGCCAAGTCGATGGCCGCGGCACAGGTCATCGTCAAACAGCTGCTGTCGATCGAAAACTTCGGCAGTATGAACGTGCTGTGCGCTGATAAGACCGGCACGCTGACAGAAGGCGTCGTCCGTCTGCAATCGGCACAGGATGTGGGCGGACACGATTGCCCCCAAGTTCTGCATTATGCGCGTCTGAATGCCCAGTATCAGACGGGATTCACGAATCCCATCGACAGCGCGCTGCTTGCCTCCGGGACACTCGATCTGAACGGCGCTGGACGGCTGGATGAGATCCCGTATGACTTTTCTCGCAAGCGGTTAAGCATCCTGATTGCCGAGCAGGGATTAGCCTTAATGATCACGAAAGGTGCTCTTACGAAGGTTCTGGAAGCTTGCAGTCAGGTCGAGCTTCCCGGCGGGGAGATCGTAGCGATTGAATTGCAGCGGGCTGAGATAGCGCGGCGTTTTGCCGAACTGAGCGAACAGGGCTTTCGTGTGCTCGGGCTGGCTTATCGCCGGGTGGACCTCGTGAAGATCAGCAAGTCGGATGAACGTGAACTGACATTCCTGGGCTTCCTGGTCTTTTTCGATCCGCCAAAATCCGGAATTGTGCAGACACTTCATGAGCTTGCAGAACTCGGTGTGCGGCTGAAGATCATCACGGGTGATAACCGGGTCGTGGCTGCGGCCATCAGCCGGCAGGTCGGGCTGGGCGCGTCACGCGTCCTGACCGGTCCCGAAATCCAGGCACTCGATGATGCCGATTTGGCGCACCAGGCGACCCATATTGATCTGTTTGCCGAAGTCGAGCCGAATCAGAAGGAGCGGATCATTCTGGCGTTGCGGAAGGCCGGCCATGTGGTGGGCTACCTGGGGGACGGCATCAACGATGCATCGGCACTGCATGCCGCTGATGTGGGGATTTCCGTGGCTCAGGCTGTGGATGTGGCCCGTGAAGCGGCCAAGGTGGTGTTGCTGCGGCAAGACCTGAGTGTGCTGGTTCAAGGGGTCCGGGAGGGGCGACGCACGCTGGCGAATACTCTCAAGTATGTCTTCGTCAGTATCAGTGCCAATTTTGGCTACATGTTCAGCATGGCCGTGGCGTCGCTGTTCCTGCCCTTCCTGCCGTTGCTCCCTTCGCAGATTCTGCTGATTAACCTGCTTGCTGATTTTCCGGCGATGATGCTGGCCACAGACAGTGTGGATCCGGAACTGATTGATCGGCCGCGCCGCTGGAACATTGGGTTCATCGGTCGGTTCATGCTGGTCTTCGGCTGGAGCAGTTCGCTGTTTGATTTTCTGACGTTCGGCGTGCTGCTCTCTCTGTACCATGCAGACATCGATCACTTTCGGACGGGCTTCTTCATCGAGTCTGTCGTCACCGGTCTGCTGATGATGTTGATCGTCAGAACTCAACGCCCATTCTTCAAGAGCCGCCCCAGTTTCTACTTACTGGTGACGGCTCTGGTGATTGCGGTGATTACGGTCGCCCTGCCCTGTTCCCCGATCAGTTCGGACCTGGGTTTTGCGCGGCCCCCCTGGTCGCTGCTGGCCCTGGTCGTGGTGATTGCCGCCCTGTACGCCTTGACGATGGAACTGGCCAAATGGATCTTTTATCGACATACGGCAGCATAGTGTTTGGGCACTGCCAGGAATTCGTCTGCCAGGCAGGCCAAGGGCCATGGAGCCCGAAGAGCCAGTGAGCCTATTACTCCGCTGTTGAGGACGGGGAATCTGCTTTTTTGGCTGTTCGGGCCAGGCCATGTGCCAGGCACTGCGTATCATTTCGATGCCAGCATGGCAGGAGTTTCCTGACGGAGCAATTTGCCGATATCGCTGAATTCCTCGCTGAGGAGATCGAGAATGTCGTCCAGGCTGACGACCCCCAGGAGCACATTGTTTTCGTCAACCACCGGCAGGCGTCGGTAGGGGCCTGACCGCATGAGTCGTAGTACGTCTTCGATGGCCATGCTCTCGGTGACAGCCTGTACGTTGGCCGTCATGACGTCTCCCACTGTGGTGGATCCTGGATCCTTGACGGCGGCGAGGACTCGGATTGCCAGGTCGCGATCGGTCACGAGCCCAATTGGCTCTTGGAGTTGGTTCACGACAACCAGGCAGCCCACATTGCGATCAAGCATGCGGCGTGCCGCAACTTGTACGGATTCCTGGGCGAACGTGACATCTGTGGAACGCGTGCAGATTTTTCCAACGGACATGATATTCTCCGATCTCTAGGTGACCTGACTGGGATGGGACGCACCTGACGTCAGCACAATTCTGTGGTGCGCCCCGCATAGGAACGAAGTCGCGGGATCGTCTCTGTTCCGCCCACGCGGCTCCGTTCCTTCTCGACTTACCGGTGAAGTTCCAGGTGTGGTTTCAGAGTCATGGCGGTCTCTCCGGGTTGCATTCAGTGACTGCGATCTGCTGGCAGGTGTTTTATAAAAGGTGCTGTCAGGGCTGCGCCTGTGGACAGCACGACAGTCACCCGAGCCACTCGGGTTTGAACAGCAGCACCAGTCCCAAGGCCAGAATGACCAGGCCGCTGACCAGTTTTAGCCAGCGCCCGTGGTTTTCCTGCAGTTTGCGCTTACCCAGCGTGATCACGACAATCGCCACCATGATGGTGTCATCCAGCATGTAGGCCGCGATGTACAGCAGGAGGTAAGCATAGTTCTGCCATTCGGGATACTTTTGGAGCGTCAGGACGTGGCTGTACATCGCTGGCAGTCCGGCGGTGCACAGCAGTTCGATAATATTAACGAGGACGGCCAGCACAATGGCACCGGTGATCGCCGCGAACAGATTCTCGGCCATGACGATTCGATGGACGCGTTGGTAAATACCAGGCTTGGCCGATTCAGGGATCGATAGTGAGATCCCCTTCTTAAATGCAAAAAAATCTTTGACGTGGATCGTACCGACACACAGGGCCAGCAAGGCCAGCAGAATTTGGACCCACCTCAGAAACCCGACGAGCAGCATGACATTCAGCCAGGCGGCCATAAACGTAAAGTAGGCGATGCCACTGACCATCACGAACGTGCCGGCCACCGCCAGGATCTTCCAGCGATCCTGCAGATTGACGAGCACGGAAAGGAGAAACAGCAGGACCCACATGGCGCACGGATTAAAGCCATCCACCAGACCAATCAGAATGGTGAATATTGGCATGCCCAGCTTTTCGGCGCTCAGCCGTCCCAGGACGGGCACTTCGACCGTATCTTCGTTCTGCGTTTGACTTGTCGCGGGAGCATCGATTGACAGTTCCAGGGAAGGGGCTGCGTCAGTCGGAATTTCTAATGGCGGAGCCGAGTCGTTGTCGTCAATCGGTAAGGGCAGATCCGGTACCTGATCCCTTCCCGTGCTGGCTGGTGGCGAATCACCTTCCGGCAGCCCAGACATCAACACGGCTGAAATCAACGGGGCGAATTTTGCGGGAACGGCCGACATTTTTGCGGGCGATCCGGGCGGTTTCGGTTTGACCGGGCGGAGTTCGCAGTTAAAGGTCCAGTGCTCCAGTATCGCATCTAACCTTCCGCCGGTGGTGATTTCATTGTCGAAACCAATTATTAACCGCTGGCAGAGCCAGAATCCGGGAACGCTAATGCCGCCGATTCCCTGCTGATTTGCCAGTTGAATAAAACGCTGATTGGCCTGCGCGTCATTGACGATATCGAGGACTTCCACCTGCAAGCCCGGATACTTCGCGCGAAACGAGGGAAGATAGCGTTTTGCGCCATCGCACCGCGAACAACCCAGGCGGGTGAAGACTTCGACGTGCAGCAGACTTCGCAGCCGACTGGTCCAAGTGGCTGAATCGGCGACGCCAAACACAACTCGATTAAGTCCGTAGACGAAAGGTAATTCGGTGCGAGTGATCCTGTAGTGCTTGGCGATCTTATCGAGCCGCTCCGCAGCTTGCGGCTGCTCATCCAGGTCGTGGACTTTCAGCCCGACACCATGGAGATTGCCCACCAACTTGCGAATCGTTTCAGCGGTGGCCGTGATTTGCGGCTCTCGCGAGCGAGTATAGATTTCCAGCGCGATGCACCGATGGGCTGCTTTTACCACCTGGCCCTGGTTGCCTGGATCTGCTGACAGCGTACCCGGGCAAGTTGCCAGCAGCATCGCTAAAATGAGTGCTCCACGTGGCATGAGTGCGCGGTACGAGTTTCCACCGGTCGAACCAGCGGAGTTGACGTTTCCTGCTGTGGATCGGGAATTCATACAGTTTCCATCATTGCGTGGGACAGTCGGACGTATCAGTTGTATTGACATGGGACACACCAGAGCTTCCGGCTCAACACCGGATCCGACTCAGTTTCTCACATCATCGAGACTGATACGATCCATGTTCTGTGTTCTCAAAAGTTTTGGCGGCAATTCTGGATGACCGCTGCCGTAAAGGGCTCTGCCGTTTTACACCCCTGACATCGAACGTGTGTAAAGCAGATTTCATGTCTGCGGCTCGGTGCACGGAAAATGTGTCGCAAAACTGATGCCGGAAGTTGCCAAGTCTGTTTGGCACCGACATTTCGGCACGCGAGACGGCCTGCACGATGCCAGGTGCTGACTTCAGGTCTGTTGGCGCAATAAAAAAGGCCGCCTGCTGGCGACCTCAATCTTCGGCCTCGTGTGCGTGTGAATCGAACTTCCCCACTAGCAGGATGTGAGTTGCGCCAGTTAACCGGCGTCGTGTTCTCACGCTTGATTGTCGAAATTCACTCTCGGGCACGAGGCCGCCTTTTGCTACCTCTTAGTCCCTCCACTGAACCTCCTTTCGCCGAGCCGCATGCTGGATCCGGGCGACTCTCCCGGCCACTCCTCCCTGAGTGCCTTTCTTCTTGTCCTTCCACTATTAAATACGC
>CAZQUW010000075.1:0-4203 GCA_964596215.1 uncultured Planctomicrobium sp.
GGGTTGCCCCACCAGATCCTAAGTCTGGCGCGTCTGCCAATTCCGCCACACTCGCAGATGTGGAATGTTCTGGTGTGAATTGTAACGAATCCGCTCGTGCGGATGAAGGGGTTGCGGTCGGGGAAATCGGTCTGGCTGTCTAGGAATCACGGAAGTTTCATGACGAACATCCCGGCCAGGACGCTCCCCATCCGTTAAAATCGTGCCTTCCGTTGGGACAGGTACTCCAGCAGCGCCTTATCAAAGGGTTGACTGGTGTTGATGGGCACATAGTCGACACCCGCCGCGAAGCATTCGCGTTTGTAGGTGTCACACAGTTCGCGCATCGCATCAAGGTAATCGGAACGCATGCCGTCGGCATCTACGACCAGGTTTTCTCCAGATTCCGGATCCTTCAGGTCGACCATCCCCTCAAAGGGAAAATTCACTTCGGCTTCGTCGAGGATGTGAAACAGGATCACATCGTGGCCGCGATGCCGGAGGAGATGCAGGCTGTTGATGACAGGTTCGGGGTCGGCCAGCAAATCGGAAAACAGCATCACCAGGCTGCGGTGCTTCATCATCGACGCGATCTGCCGGAGATTGCGTGCAATTTCAGTCGGGCCGGTCGGCTTGAGGTTGGCCAGCAGCGCGAGAATGGTGCCCAGTTGAGCGCGTTTACTTTTCGCCGGCAGGCTGTTGCGGATCTTGTCGTCAAAGGTAATCAGGCCAACCGGGTCCTGCTGGTGGATCATCAGGTAACCGAGCGCGGCTGCCAGGCAGATGCTGTATTCGAACTTGGTCAGTTGCTGGCGATAGGTGTAGGCCATACTTTCTGACAGGTCCATCACCAGGTAGCCAGTGATGTTGGTCTCGGCCTGATACTTTTTGATATAGAAGCGGTCGGTCTTCGCAAAGACCAGCCAGTCGATATCCTTGGGATCGTCGCCGGAGGCATAGCGGCGGTGTTCGCTGAATTCCACGCTGAAGCCGTGGTAGGGGCTCGCATGCAGGCCGCTTAAAAAACCTTCGACGATGAACCGGGCGCGCAGATCGAGCCGAGCTACCGTCTGGATGACGTCCGGCTTCAGGTACTGTTCGGCGCCTGGCATGGGGATGTCTGGGGTTTAAGATTGGCAAACTCTGACTGTCGATGATCTTCCGGCAATGGTCACATCAAGCGTACTTCGGTACTGGTGGCTCGGGGACCTCTTTAATCAGTCGTCGAATAATGTCGTCAGTCGATAATCCTTCGGCCTGCGCCTGGAAGTTCGTGGAGATGCGGTGTCGCAGGACTGGGATGGCGACCTTGCGGATATCGTCGAGAGAGACGCTCGGCCGGCCGTCCATAGCCGCCATCGCCCGGCCGCCGGTGATCAGGAACTGGCCGGCGCGGGGCCCCGCACCCCAGTCGATCAGTTCACGGGCGAACTTGGGGGCCGACACATCCGCGGGGCGAGTTGCGCGTACCAGCCGCGCGACGTAGGTCACCGTGTATGGGGTCACCTCAATCTGCCCGATGCCTGCCTGCACCTGTGTGATGCCACGGGCCGACAGGACCTTGCTGACTTCCGGCTTCTCGGCCGCGGTCGTGCTCGTCAGGATCCGTTCTTCTTCATCGAACGACGGATAGTCGACCTTGATATTGAACATAAAACGATCGAGCTGCGCTTCGGGAAGCGGGTAGGTCCCTTCCTGCTCAATCGGGTTCTGCGTGGCAATGACGAAGAACGGTTCGGCGATCGGGTAGGTCGTCTGACCGATCGTGACTTCCCGCTCCTGCATGGCCTGCAGCAGCGCGGCTTGCGTTTTGGGGGGCGTCCGGTTGATTTCGTCGGCCAGCAGAATGTTGGTGAAGACGGGGCCCTGTACGAAGCGAAATTCGCGGCGCCCCGCTTCATTTTCATCCAGCACGTTGGTGCCGGTGATGTCGGACGGCATCAGGTCGGGGGTAAACTGGATACGCTTGAACTGCACGTCCAGGATCTTGGCCAGCGTGCTGACCAGCAAGGTCTTCGCAAGGCCTGGCACACCTTCGAGCAGGCAATGCCCGCCGGTAAAGATGGCCGCCATGATCTGTTCGATGACGGCGTCCTGTCCGATGACGACCTTATGCAGTTCCTCGTTCATCAGGTCGCGTCGGCGTTTGAACTGCGTCAGAAAATTATCAAAACTCGGTGGTTGTTCAGCGGCCAAGATATGCTCTGTACTGTGTAGGAGTTTTGCAGGGGCTGTCACGTGCTTCGCGAACGAACTTCATCGAATCCCCGTAACCGTCCCCGTGATTCTAGAGGTCACGTGACTGGCATTCAAGAAGGGGTGCCGCCCGACCGTGACGTTTCCTCCGTCCCGGTTGACTCAACCGTCGCGTTAGAGTCGTACATTTTTTGTGAATCGCGAACGTGGGCAAGGTGGATGGACGAGAGCCGTCACGTTAGGCTGCATGCAACTTCCAATGATCCGCTGCTGCGTACCAGCCGGGCCGCAGACGCCTTATTCGCAGATAGAAACCATGGCCAAAAGCAATAAAAAAGAACGGGAACTCCACCAGCGAGCCTTGAACATCTCGCTGGGATTGGCCAAGCAGTACGGGAATGCCGAATGTGCACTGATCCATAAGAATCCGTTTGAACTGCTGGTTGCGACAATACTGTCGGCCCAATGCACAGACGAACGCGTCAATGCCGTGACTCCCAAGCTGTTCGCAAAATATCCCACTCCGGAAAAACTGGCGCGGTCCGAGCAGGAAGATGTCGAGACGATCATCCATTCTCTCGGCTTTTTTCGAGCTAAAGCCAATAACATCCGCAGTATGGCGCAGAAACTGGTGGAACTTTACCAGGGCGAAGTCCCTCAGGATCTGGAACATCTTATCGCGTTGCCGGGAATCGGTCGGAAGACGGCCAATGTCGTATTGGGAACGGCGTTCGGCATCCCGAGTGGTGTCGTCGTCGATACTCATGTCAAACGGTTGACCCGTTTAATGGGCCTGACCACATCGACCACACCGGAGAAAATCGAACTCGATCTGATGCAGCTGTTGCCCCCGGAAGAATGGGTCAATTTCGCGCACCGTCTGATCCATCACGGCCGCCAGATCTGCATTGCCAGGCGCCCGCAATGCACAAAGTGCCCGTTGATCAAGGATTGCCTGCGAGTCGGTTTGCCACCGTTGTCGGTCGACAGCGAGCAATCCGCCTGATGCTTCCGTAGTTGAAATCGGAGGCGAGAATGAATTGGTGGAGATTGATGTGGTCACATATTCGTTTACACTGGAAGTTCTGGACGCATTTGAAATATTACGCGCGAGACTGAATTGATCCCCTTTCAAGCTGAGGAATCGGCAGATACCGTCAGGTGACAGCAAAAAGGCCACGCCATGAGCAGACATTCATTTTGCGGTCAGACGCGGCGTGAATTTTTCTGGGAGACCGGATGCGGCTTTACCGGAACAGCACTGGCGGGGATGCTCGCCGCCGATGGGTTCTTTCAGCAGCCTGCGGTGGCGGCCGAACTGGCGGCGGCAATGTCTCCGCTGGCTGTTAAGAAATCGCACTTTCCGGCGAAGGCCAAGTCGGTCATCTTTCTTTTTATGTATGGCGGTGTGAGTCAGGTTGATACCTTCGACCCCAAGCCCGAATTGACCAAACATAACGGCCAGCCGATACCCAACCTCGATCAGGATCCCCTGTTTAAGGTTCGAAATCCCGGCAAGCTGCTGGCGAGCTCGCGGAAATTCACACCAGCGGGTCAAAGTGGCCTGCCAATTTCGGATTTGTACCCGGAGCTGAGCCGTCAAGCGGATGAGTTATGCGTGATCCGGTCGATGTCGGCGGATAGTTTTGCCCATGGTGGCGGGCTGCTGCAGATGAATACGGGATCGTTGCGGCTGGGGCATCCCAGTGTCGGGTCCTGGGCGACCTATGGGCTGGGGACCGAGAATCAGAATCTGCCGGGGTTCGTGGTGATGCTCGATCCGCGCGGCGGACCGATTGGGGGAGCGCCCAACTGGAGCAGCGGCTACATGCCGGCGACCTACCAGGGGACGCAATTCCGGACCACCGGCAGCCCGATCATCGATTTGCAGCCTCCTGCTGGCACGACTCGAGAACGTCAGCGCGAGCAACTTGATCTGCTGGCTAGATTAAACGGTAAACATCGTGAGGCCCGGCCGGGAGAATCTGACCTGCAGGCGCGGATCGAGTCGTATGAACTGGCGTTTCG